>CAMLGR010000101.1 GCA_946479615.1 uncultured Bacteroidota bacterium
TGAAAGAACCACTCGGCGTTGTGCTTATTGTAGGTCCCTGGAATTATCCTTTTCAACTATTGATCGATCCGTTGGTTGGTGCTATTGCAGCAGGTAATTGTGTGATCCTGAAACCCAGTGAATTTGCACCGGCTACAGAAATTATAATGAAAAAAGTGATCGAAAGCATTTTCCCCCGCGAATACATTTTGTACCTGCCGGGTGAAGGACAAGCTGTGATACCGGAACTGATGAATAATTTTCAATTCGATCATGTATTCTATACCGGTAGTACCGCAACAGGAAGGATCATTTATAAAATGGCAGCGGAAAAACTGGTGCCCGTTACATTAGAGCTCGGTGGAAAAAGCCCCTGCGTAATTGAAGACGATGCGAATATAAAAGTTACGGCGAAACGAATATGTATATCCAAATTCAGCAATGCAGGACAAATGTGCGTAGCGCCGGATTATTTACTTGTGTATGAATCAAAAAAAGAAGAACTGGTGGCGGCTTTAAAATCAACGCTGGTAAAATTCTTTGGAGAAAATCCTGCAGCCTGTGAGAATTACGGAAAGATCATTAATGAAAAACAATTTGACCGGCTGCTGAATTATTTATCGGATGGCAGATTGCTTCATGGCGGACGATCAGACAGGTCAAAATTATTTATCGAACCTACCCTGATCGATAATGTGAGTATGGAAGATGGGGTGATGAAAGATGAGATATTCGGACCGGTGCTTCCTATTCTTACCTGGCGAACCAAAGAAGAAGCGCTTGCTATTATCGCACAGCATCCTGATCCATTAGCCTTTTATATATTTACTTCAAGTTCCAAAAAAGAAAAGGAATGGCTGGAAGCAGTTCCTGCCGGTGGTAGTTGTGTCAACAATGCAAGCTGGCATTTAACCAATCATAACCTGCCCTTTGGCGGGCGCGGTTTCAGCGGCTCGGGCAATTATCATGGAAAATATTCATTCGATACATTCACTCATAAGAGAGCAGTATTGAAAACGCCGTCCTGGTTTGATCCTGCTATAAAATATCCGCCATTCAAAGGAAAATTGAAATTATTTAAATGGGTAGTCAAATAAATGAAACGTAGACCTGCGAAAATACTGCTTGTTCTATTGCTGCTGCCCGTAGCGTTCTGGGGATATGTTATGTATGCTAACCGTCACACAAAAAATATGACAGCAAGACAAAAAATCCTGAAAGCCGTATATCCCGCCTGGATGTGGTGGACAAAGATCACCGGCAAGAACACCACTGATCTCGGAAGCCGGAAACAACCGTCCGTATCGTTTTATTCTTTGCAATCAGTGCTGAATAATGGCGACACTATGGAACTTGCTTCGCTCAAAGGAAAGAAAGTATTACTGGTGAATACAGCGAGCGATTGCGGGTACACCAATCAATACGAAGCATTGGAGCAATTGGCACAACAGTATAAAGATAAATTGGTTGTACTGGCTTTCCCGGCCAACGATTTTAAAGAACAGGAAAAAGGAACGGATGAAGAGATTGCCAGCTTTTGCAGGAACAATTATCATACGAGCTTTCCTTTGATGAAAAAAAGCAGTGTGATCAAAGGCGATAACCAGCATCCTGTATTTCAATGGCTGACCGATTCAAGTAAAAATGGCTGGAACAATAAACCACCTGCGTGGAACTTTACCAAATTCCTGGTGAATGAAGAAGGCATTCTTACCAACTACTTTGGTTCTTCGATCTCTCCTATGAGCGAAACGGTAATAACTGCGATTAAAAACTAATATCTCTTCCTGCTTTACAATGGAAATAAATACAATACCCAAAGCCTGGAAGCCCCGTCCGGCCTAAATTAAAGCGATCCCTTGTTGCAAATTGAGAATGAATGTTTTACTTTAGAGGATTAACCAATTGGCCCACGGGACCAGCCAGATGCCACTATTTTCCTTTATCCCTGAATTTATCACCAGCCATGGTATTGGTCCAACCTTCCATTCCAGGCAGCGCAAAGCTGTTATACTGATCAATATATTCTGGATAACATCGCTGGCCGGTTTTTTTATCTTTTATTTATTCCTCTCTTCCAGTATTTCTTCCCACCATACCATTTTATCGGTTGCTTACGGGATATTATCGGTTGGATTTATTATCACCGGACTGCTTGTCAAATACAGGAAACGGCATTATGCTAAAATCCTGTTACTCGTTATTGCGTACAGCAGTATCTTCTTTTACGATAATTATACCGGTGCCGATATGGGCATCAGTTCTTATTATATCGTGTACATGTTCATTACGCTGAACCTGTTCTCTTACCGGGATAAAAGAGGATGGCTCCTGTTCTTTTCTTTATTACCGGTCGTGTTATTTATCGGGACGGCTTTTTTACAGGAGAATATTTTATTGAATTCGGTAAAGCCATCGATGATCATCCCTTTTCGCACATTCAATTACTTTTTATCTTTTTTGCTGGTAAGCTGCTTTGGTATTTATATCGTACGGTATAATAGCAGGAATGAAGATTTCCTGGAGCAATCAAATATCAACCTGCAAACCCTGATCGATAATACCGAAGGAAGTATCTGGAGCATTACCATCGATTACCGCATTATTGTGGCTAACCAGGTGTATAAAAAGGACATGAAGAAGATATTTGATATTGATGTACATCCCGGCTATGATATGACACCTGTAGTGCAGGGCCCGTCTTATCCCAAACAATGGCTTACACAATACAGCCGTGTTTTCAGTGGTGAAACGATCAGTGAAGAATATCTTTTTGAAAATAATACATTCGAACTCGTAGCAACGCCGATCTATAATGTGGCAAAGCAGGTTATCGGCGCTGCTTTCTATGCACGTGACATTACCTACCGGAAAATGGCAGAACAGGAACTCGTATCTGCTAAAATGAAGGCAGAAGAAGCCTCCAAGACCAAAGCTATTTTCCTCAGCAATATGAGCCATGAGTTGCGTACGCCGCTGAATGGTATTATCGGTACCACACATATTTTACAGGAAGAGGAACATTTGCCGGCACAACGGCATTCCTTAGGTATTCTTAATAACCTGAGTGAGCACATGCTGGGTCTTGTCAACGATATACTTGATTATAACAAGATCGAATCGGGCATGCTGGACCTGAACCCGCATATCTTCAACGTCAGGAAATTCATGAAAGGACTGCATAATACCTTTCTGCCCCTGTTTGAAGATAAACGCCTTGAATTCAAACTGGATATCGATCCGCAACTGGAACGGATAGAAGTACTGGCAGATGATCTCCGGTTGCTGCAGGTATTGAACAATCTTGTTTTCAATGCACTTAAGTTTACGCATAACGGGGGAGTAACTGTCTCCTGTTCACAGGTGAGTAATACAGGCACACAGGTTAAAATTCTTTTTTCAGTAGAAGACACCGGTATTGGCATCGATCCGAAAGCATTTGAAAGCATCTTCGAAAGTTTTAGTCAGGGCGATACTGCCACTACGAGAAAATACGGAGGCACGGGACTTGGGCTGTCTATTTCCAATAACCTGGTAAAACTGATGGGCAGCCGTTTGTATGTGAACAGTAAGAAAGGAGTGGGTAGTAATTTTTATTTTCAGTTGGATATTCCTCTTTATAAAAAAGAACAGGAAGATAAGATGGCAGGCATAAAATTGCAGGAAGACTATCTTGCCAACCTGCGCGTACTGGTAGCGGAAGACAACCAGATCAATATGATGGTAGCGCGTAAGATCCTGGAGAAAAAAGGGGTAGTGGTAACAGAAGCCGTCAATGGAAAGATAGCCGTCGAGAAAATAATGGAAATGGATTTCGATATTGCGCTGATCGACCTGGAAATGCCGATCATGGACGGGAAAACGGCGTTGCAGGAAATAAGAAAGATCAACAAGCATATGCCCATCATTGCGTTCACAGCGGCGGTGTATGAAAATATGAAACAGGAATTAATGGAGTATGGTTTTTCAGATTGTATTTACAAGCCTTTCAAATCAGATGACCTTTACCAGAAAATAATTGAGGTCGTTCAAAAGAAAGAGAAGCTCTAAGAAGTATTCATACAGAATGCCCGGTTGCTAACTCTTACCTACCTTTGGGTATGAATTACAGCGACATCATCGGCAGCTTCGGGGTAGGATTGATCCTGGTTGTCTACTTTGCCAATATTTTTTCCCTTATTCCCGAGAATGGTAAATTGTTTTATACGGGCAATATCATTGGTTCTGCCCTGGCATGTTATGCCTCCTTTCTTATCCTGTATTGGCCGTTTGTTATCATGGAAGGCATCTGGGCGCTGGCTTCTGTAGCGGGATTGATAAAGACGTTCAGGAAGCAACGATGAGCCTGCATTAGTTTATTATCACTATATAATTTCCATCTTCTTCATAAGGAAAGAAGCGCTCAGGGTGCTGCACACACCATCCCCGAGTTTATAATCGAACAGCAACTCATCATTGATGATCTGCGATTCAAAACATTTATTGCCGATATAACCGGGGTATTCTTCTGCCAGTTTCGATACTGTCAGGTCGTGCGTAGCAATGATGCCACAGGCTTTTCCATTCACCATTTTACGGATAAGCCCAACCGTGCCGCTATGTTTATCGTTGCTATTGGTGCCGCGTAATATTTCATCCAGTATCACAAATGTTTTATGCCCGTCCTGTAAACGATGGATGATCTGCTGCAATCTTTTCAGTTCCGCATAGAAAAACGATTCGCTGTCCTGCAATGAATCCGTGATGCGCATACTGACTTCCACATCAAATGGATAAAAACGGAAATCCTTTGCACAAACCGCACTACCTGCACGTGCCAGCACCAGGTTGATGCCCAGTGTGCGGAGAAAAGTGCTTTTGCCCGACATATTGGAACCTGTCAGGATAACAAAACGCTGTTGGCGGAATGAAATGCTATTATCGATTCTTTTACCTTCACGGATCAATGGGTGACCCATTTCACCAGCTTCCACTGTTTCTGTTTCACTTACTGCAGGCCAGCAGAAAGAAGGATTGTTATAAGAGAAATTGGCAAAACTATTCAACGCTTCTGCTTCTCCCAGCCAGTGCAGCCAGCTCATGATCTTTCTTCCATTTTCACGTTTCCATTTTTCAAGTGCATGCAATACATGAATATGAAATAGAAACAGGCCATTCAGCAAGATACTGACCATCAGGTTTACAATCGCCTCCAGAGAATTAAAAAGAGAAGCCAGCCTCGCAATCGACCTTGAAGCGGATTCATTGTTGCCGGTCTTTAATTGTTGCTGTAAGGACTGTAATAAAGGAGATTGAAAAGGTTGCGATTCCAGTAACTTCAGTTGCGAAGCAAACTGCTGTAACACCTTGTTGACAGAAGTAGAAACGGATAAATGCGCCGATATTTTCCGGGCAAATGAAAAAGCAATGATCAGGTTGACAGTAAATAAGATCAGGAATATATTCAAAGCAGTTTCATTTTCCGTAATGAAATAATAAACAAGGCTGCCAATGGATGTCAGCGGGAAGATCATCAGGTAATAATAGAACGCCGTGCTGAAAACGGTATTGGAACTGATCCATGTTTCCAGTTGTTTCATCTCTTTCTCTTTCGTTTCCTGTGTCATGCCATGGGCCTGCATCTCCTGCCGGAAATTGAGTGCTTCCGTCAATTCACGGATAGCTTGCTGTCTTGCAACAATATCATCTTTACCAGCCTGTAACAGTAATAAAGCCAGCGATTCCTGTCCGAAGGGTGTGCTGGTACGATTGAGATAAGGAAACAATCCGCCTTCGCCGAAAATATCGAGATCATACGAATAGGAATGATGAGGATCGGTATATTCTTTACCTACCGGATATGCGGAGGGCATGCCATTCAGGAAATCGATCTCATCCCGGTTTATTTTTACCAGCGCTTTGTAAAATGCTGCTTCTTTTTCAAGCTTGTCATAAATTCTTAAAACAATAAAAAAAATACCGAGTGAAAGGAAAGAGAAAATGGTGAAAGCGTGGTCGCCTGTTCTCATGGCCTTATAACCCAGAAAAATAAAAAATGCAAAAAGAAGGAAACGTAAAAAACTTAACCAGCGCAGTCTTTCATTCAACAGTTCAGACCTTGAACTATATTGAGCCAGTAGCGAACTATAAGTATCGGATCTGTCAGCGTTTTGAATACTCATTGATATAAGGTAATTCAGGTAATATAAACTCCTATGCGGTAAAATGAGTAGTGGGGAATAGCAAGTGGTGAGAGAATTTTCCTGCCCGCCATTTCCCATTCACCATATTAATCAACCGGGCATTTTTCATGATAATTCACCAGTTCGATCGGGGTTTTTGTGATCTCAAAACCGGTATATACTCTCGCTACTTCATTCAGCACATCATTTACTTCTTCCATTGTTGCCATCGTAACCAGTTTATTCCGGTATTCTTTTATATTCGGCAATCCTTTCAGGTAGTTCGCATAATGACGGCGCATTTCATTGATGCCAACGATCGGCCCCTTCCACTCTACACTTTTTAATAAATGCTTGCGGGCCACATTTACTCTTTCTTCTACCGTCGGGCCGGCCAGATGAGTGCCGGTATTGACAAAATGTTTGATCTCATTAAATATCCAGGGATAACCGATAGCCGCGCGACCGATCATGATCCCATCCACCCCATAGCGGTTTTTATATTCCACTGCTTTTTCAGGAGAATCGATATCGCCGTTTCCAAAGATCGGGATCTGTATGCGCGGGTTGTTTTTAACCTTGCCGATCAATGTCCAGTCTGCTTCGCCTTTGTACATCTGTGTACGCGTACGTCCGTGAATGGCCAGTGCTTTGATGCCGGTATCCTGTAAGCGTTCGGCAACTTCTTCTATATTTCTTGTTTTATCATCCCAGCCCAGGCGGGTTTTGACGGTAACGGGTAATGTAGTGGATTTTACTACCGCCGAAGTAAGGCGTACCATCAGATCGATATCTTTCAATACACCCGCGCCGGCGCCACGCAGGGCTACTTTTTTTACCGGGCAACCGAAATTGATATCCAGGAGGTCGGGATTAGTAACTTCTACAATTTTTGCGGCTAAGGAAAGGCTTTCTTCATCTCCGCCAAAGATCTGGATACCGACGGGCCGTTCATAATCGAAAATGTCGAGTTTTTTACGGCTTTTAATGGCATCGCGGATCAACCCTTCGCTTGAAATGAACTCTGTATACATCAGGTCGGCCCCATTATCCTTGCAAACGGCACGGAAAGGAGGATCGCTGACATCTTCCATAGGGGCCAGGAGCAGCGGGAAATCGGGGAGTGTTATGTTGCCTATTTTTACCATACTGTTATGTTGGCAAAGAAGGGAAAATAAAACACTGGTTCTACCCCATCATCTGCCAACTCTCATCTATTTTTGCAGCCTGCAAATTTACAGGTTAATTACCGAAATCCATGTACGACAATCAATCCAGGGGAATTTCCTATACGGCTGGTTTTTTTATGCTGATTGCCTTTACCGCAGCCGGTTTAGTACTGGCAGGCGTGATCAGCGCCCCGGTATGGCGGCTTATGACAGGGCTGGATATATTGCAAATGAAAGAACAGTATGGTAACCCGGCTTATGCCAATGCCATGAAAGTGCTGCAATCCATCAATGCAGTAGTTGGATTTTTTATACCGGCAGTTGTTGCAGCGGCCCTCATCAATCGCCAGCCGATGCGGTTGCTGGGTTTTTCCAACCGGATCAAGTCGGAGCAGGTGGGCCTGGTATTGCTGATCATTGGCTCCTCGCTGATCGTGTCCACATCGCTTTCTTATTTCAATACACATATACCGATCCCGGATAACTGGCGGATATCGTTTAATAAGCTGGAAGAAAATTATAATAAGCAGGTAGAAGCGATCATCCATCTTAAAACAGGCACTGATTATATCATTGCGCTGGTGGTCATGGGGTTTTTACCGGCATTGTGTGAAGAAACATTGTTCAGGGGCGGATTGCAGAATTTTTTATCGAGAGGTACAAAAATGCCCTGGCTATCTATTGTGATCGTGAGTATATTATTCAGCCTGGCGCATCTGTCCTTCTTTGGTTTTCTTGCCCGTTTTTTCCTGGGTGTGGTATTAGGCGCGATCTATCATTATTCAGGAAAACTATGGTTAAGTATTCTTGGGCATTTTCTCAACAATGCGCTGGCATTAACTGTTTTGTTTGTCTACACGCAAAAAGGAAGGCCTTTACAGGATGCAATGAAGAATGATACCTCCAATAATCCGTGGGCGCCCTGGGGTATTATCATTTTGCTGGTAGTGATCAGTTTGTTCATTTTATTTAAAAAAGTATCTGCAGCCAACCGGCGACTTGTTTAATAATTTTCTCATGGCATTTAACTGGCAAACCTTCCGTATAAGAACTATCTCATCATTGATCTTTGTGGGTGTGATGCTTGGCGGACTGTTATGGAATCAATGGAGTTTCCTCGCTTTATTTTCAATTATACATTTTGGCTGCTGGTGGGAATACCTTCGTTTGCAGGAAAGGATCTATAACACGGTTTTTCATCCCTATGTAAAACTGGGTTTGATGGTAGCCGGCTATGGATTTATGCTGTGGTTCTGCGGCCCTGTATTCCGTATAAATGGATATGGATTAAGAGAAAACATTTCCTTGCCGGTATCGGCGGCTGGTTTTGGTTTATTGCTGATCGGCATCTTTCAAAATAATGTTATCAAACCCAAAGCATTTGGCATAGCGGCACTGGGATTCCTGTATATATCATTAAGCTGGGGTTTATTAATGGATCTATACCAAAAAACGACTGATGTCTATATTCATGATACCATGTTTGTATTGACAAGCCTGTTCTTTCCCGTAGCGATCATGGTCAGTATCTGGATGAATGATACGATGGCTTACCTGGTTGGTTCCATCATCGGGAAAACACCACTCACTAAAATTTCTCCCAAAAAGACATGGGAGGGAACTATCGGCGGTGTGATCATGGGCCTGGTGATCACCTGTATACTGATGCTCTTTGTTTTTTTCCCGGGAGATAAGTTATTACTCTATATCATCATACCTGTAGCATTACTAGCTTCCATTACAGGCACTTTTGGAGACCTGCTGGAATCCAAACTTAAACGGATGGCCGAGGTAAAAGACAGCGGGCAACTACTGCCAGGTCATGGTGGTTTTCTCGACCGCTTTGATTCCTTATTGATCGCTGTGCCGTTTGTATGGGCTTTTATAAGATTATTCTGATTGGTAAGCAGCAAACTGATTATGCGCCCGGTCATAGACCCGTGATTCGCCTCCTCCTCTTATTATTATTATTATTTCCCATGCTCACAGGTGCCCAGCATTTTCCTTCCATGGATCAACGCTGGGGAGTTAGTCTTTCGACTGGTCTTGTGAGAACGCCTTTGTTCCGCTGGACCATTCAGCCCGGCATTGAATGCCGTCTTGGCGAACGGTTTTATTTATTAACCGATTTTAGTTTGATAAACTGTCATTCGAATAAGGATTCGTCCGCATTCGACAGGAAATTTTTCCGTGTTCAATCGGAATTAAAATATATGTTTTCGCATGGCAGCCGCCGGTTTTATGAATACCTGGCGTTGCAGGTTGCTTATACCGGCCGCAGCTACTATCATGCAGGTGATGGCTTTTTTTATAATGGTAAAAAGGAAACTGATGAAGCCACGCTGTTCAGCAGTGCCCGGGTTAAAAGTCCGGTATGGACAGCTGCCGCACAATATGTTTTTGATATCTACGCCTTCAAATTGTTTTATATCGAATCATTCGCGGGAATGGGCATCAGGAATATAAATACGACATATAGCGATGTCGTTAACCCGCAACAAGGTGTTCCTGACCGGCCATCCCGCCGGGAGGGATTGAATATTGTAGCGGCTGAGAAATTCAATGCCAGCGTATACCGGTTTCATTTGAGTGCAGGCATCAGGTTGCTCTACCGTTTTAATAATCATTGAATAAGATTCAGGAATTATGGATTATGAATGGCCATTCATAATTCATAATCCATAATTATAGTAGAAAAACGGGTTTCGCCGGTACCATTACATTGCCTAATTTTGCCATTCAATTTTTACAATGACGATTCATAAAGAAGGATACCCTACTATTGCCTGGAGTGTGATAATCTTTGGATTGCTGAACCTGTTGTC
The DNA here is from genome assembly GCA_946479615.1 of uncultured Bacteroidota bacterium. The sequence goes on from CAMLGR010000101.1 coordinate 10,135, forward strand.
TTTCTATTTTTTCAGTTTTGAAGCGCCGGTTATCAGCATTCTTATTTTTATTGTTACACTAGGATTGCTTCTTTTTATCGTTTCCTTCTTCCGCATTCCCAAAAGAGAATTGACAAAAGGCGATAACCTGGTGATAGCGCCGGCCGATGGTAAAGTAGTGGTGATCGAAGAAGTGCAGGCGGATGAATATTTTACCGATCGCCGTATCCAGGTTTCTATCTTTATGAGCCCCTTGAATGTGCATGTGAACCGTAATCCTATCAGTGGAGAAATTGCCTATAGTCAATATCACAAAGGGAAATACCTCGTAGCCTGGCATCCGAAATCTTCTACCGAGAACGAACGTCATACTACTGTTTACCGTAATGGCAGCACCGAAATACTTACCAAGCAAATTGCAGGAGCATTAGCAAAACGTATTGTTAATTACCTGCGTACAGGTCAGCGGGTAAAACAAACCGATGAGATGGGATTTATCAAATTCGGATCACGTGTAGATCTGTTCCTGCCGCTTGATGCAAAGATAAAAGTAAGAATAGGTGATAAACCCCTGGGCGGCGTCACAGTAATAGCAGAACTATAGTACACTCTATGTGTGTATTTCTATGTTTCTATGATCCTATGTGGTAAAAAAGCTGACTGGCGTAGTCTTACCACATAGGCACATAGGTTTCACATAGAATTCAAAAAATATTCTCCAGTTCTTTCAAAGATTCCACTACGTAAGTTGGTTCTTCTTCCACAACTGCTTTCAGGTGATTGACAAACACCTGGTCCATCCCCGCATTCTTAGCGCCTAAAATATCCACTTCCTGTGTATCGCCGATCATAATGCTTTCAGGAAGCCGTGCACCTGATTTTTGCAGGGCGTAATCGAATATCTCCTTATTCGGTTTCAGGCTATTGGAACCTTCCGATGTGATCACTTCTTTAAAAAACCCATCCAGGCCCGAATGCTTCAGCTTGCTATGCTGCACTTTTTCAAAGCCATTGGTAATAAGATGCAGCTGGTATCCTTTATCGGTGAGATAATGTAAGATCTCTTTGGTATAAGGAAAAAGAAGTGTACGGGTGGGTAAAAGATCGAGGAATTGTGAACTCATTTTTCTCGATAACTCATCATCGGCGATCTTAAAATCGAGCAGGGAGAGCCACATTCGTTTTACACGCAATTCATCCTGTTTGATAAATCCTTTGCGGTAGCGTTCCCACAACTTATCATTATGAAGAAGATAATTCCGGTAAAACAATTCAAAATCATGCACACCTCTTTCTGCCAATAACAGATCGGTATAAAGTGTTTGCAATGTAATCCTTGCGTTCGCCTCAAAATCCCATAACGTATGATCCAGGTCGAAGAAAATATGCCGGTATTTCATTCCCCAAAGTTAAGTAGTAGTTGTTAGGTTTTAGATTTCAGGTGTCGGATGACCACCTGGTAATACAGTTCTATGTGAAACCTATGTTCCTATGTGCCTATGTGGTGAAATTACGCCAGCCGATCATAGTGCTATACAGCATTGCATAATCTTTACCACATAGGCACATAGGAACATAGATCTCACATAGGATTAATAAACATGGTACATACACATTTAATACCTAAAATCTAACACTAATACCTATCTCTTACCTTTGTATCATGAACATCGTAATCACCGGTGCTTCCCGCGGATTGGGTAAAGCCATAGCAGAAATCTTCGGAGATGATAAACAGGGACACAAACTATTGTTATGTTCCCGCGATAAAGAAGCCCTGCGATTGACAGGTAAAGAATTGCAGGGGCGCTTTCCCCGTACAACGATCCTTACAAAAGCACATGATCTTTCCGTTAAAGGAGAAGTCCAGCAATTTGCCGCTTGGGTATTGGAACAAGCACCCGGCATCGATATACTCGTGAACAACGCCGGCACGTTTATTCCCGGTAATGCACATGATGAAGAAGAAGGTGTGCTGGAAAAAATGATCGAACTGAATTTATATGGTCCCTATCGTCTTACCCGTTTGCTCCTGCCTTCAATGATGAAAGCGCCTGGCCAGGGCGGGCATATTTTTAATATCTGTTCGATCGCTTCCCTGCAGGCCTATAAAAATGGCGGCGCATACAGCATCAGTAAATTTGCGCTGGCAGGATTTTCTAAAAACCTGCGGGAAGAAATGAAACCTTATGGAATAAAAGTGACAGCCGTATACCCGGGTGCTGTATATACCGATTCGTGGAAAGGCAGCGGTATCGATCCCAAACGGATCATGGAATCAGCCGATATTGCCAAAATGATCTATGCGGCTTCGCAATTGTCCCCGCAGGCCTGTGTGGAAGAGATCGTGATCCGCCCGCAATTGGGCGATCTCTGACCATTGACAACGCCCGGTAGCCTGTCATAAACTTTCAGAAACTCTTTGCAAAGCCTGTTCTATTTTTAGCCCCGGTTAAATGAAAAAATACGGGCTCATAGTTGGTTTGATCAGCATTGGATGGTCGCTGCAGGCACAAGTCGCCTTTAAGACCCGTGTCACCAGCGGGCCATTTGCTGTAGGCGAATCTTTCCCGGTGCAGTATGTGCTGGAAACGACCGGTAAGAACACTGAATTTTACCCGCCCGACTTCAAAGACTTTCGTATAGTAGCCGGACCTTCTTACTATGAAGGCATGGCCTATAGTGCTGATGGTCCCAAAAAAATAAAGAATATCGTTTATAATCTCGAAGCGTTACATGCCGGCCGCTTCATCATACCCGGCGCACGGGCCAAAATTGAAGATGATTTTATTACCAGTGATGAAGTGAGTGTCGATATCATCAGTCGTGCAGAAGCGGCGAGGAAATTGCAAAGTTCCGCTGCAAAAGAAATCAATACGGCTTATTTCCTGAAACCCGGCGATGATCCTTACCGGAAGATCAAGGAAAATATGTTTGTAAAAGTAATGGTAGACAGGAAGACCTGTTTTGTCGGGGAACCTGTTACCGCTACATTCAAATTATATTCCCGGATGATCTCCCGGTCGGATATTGTAAAAAACCCGGGCTTTTATGGGTTCACTGTCCTCGACGTAGCAGGACTGGATGATAAGCAGGTGGAAGCAGAAACGATCAATGGTAAAAAATTCGATGTGCATACCGTTCGCCGGGTGCAGTTATATCCATTGCGCGCCGGTTTATTTGCCATTGATCCGATGGAAGTATCCAACCATGTTGAATTTTCCAGGACAGTCGTCAATAAAAAACCGGAACAGGAAATACTGGAAGGAGTAGTGGCGGAAGATGACAGTAAGGGAACTATGAATACCGAGACTTATGAAAGCAGTATGCGTTCGGAGCCGGTAACGATTACTGTAAAACCTTCACCTAAAAAGAATCAGCCAGCTGATTACAATGGGGCTACGGGTCATTTTTCCATTACCATATCGGTCAATAAAAATGAGCTGTCGAGGAATGAAGAAGGAAAGCTCACCCTGGTTATCGCCGGTAAAGGTAATTTCACACAACTGGCGCCACCTGTTATCCGCTGGCCGGATAGCCTGGAAGGTTTCGAGCCGGAGATCGTCGATTCGCTGGATAAAAATAATGCACCGCTGAAAGGTTCGCGGGTATTTCACCATGCATTCGTATCGGCCAAACCCGGAGAATATATCATACCATCTGTTACGTTTTCTTTCTTCGATCCTGATAGTGCGACCTATAAAACAGTCACGACACGACCGGTAAAGATACTTGTCAATAATAAAGAGAATATAAAAAGTGAACTGGTTACCAGCAAAGAAACAGGAGTTGGAAATAATGCGATCGCCTGGCTGATAGCAGGACTGTTTTTATTGATAGCGGTAGGAGCATGGTTAGTATGGTTCGTGATGAGGAAACGAAAGAAAGAAGAAATACCTACAGCGCCGGTAGTTGTCCTGCCTTCCGTAGAAGAATTGATAGCTCCTGCCCGTTTGGCGATCAACGATGCTGATAAGATCTTTTATACTACCTGCCAGCAATGTGCCTGGCACTTCTTTGCTATCTATTTCGGTTTAGCAGGAAGTGGTATGAATAACCGGCATTTGCAAACTGTCATGCAGCAGAAAGGGGTGGATGAGCAGAGCAGGAATAAGATCATTGAATTATTACAGGAATGCGAGATCGGTGTCTTTGCAGGGGCAACGATAGAAGCTGATAAAAATGGTTTACTCGAAAAGATGAAAACCTCACTGGAAGAAATTCTCCGTTATATATAACCCTATGTGGTAAAAAGCTGGCTGGCGTAGATTCACCACATAGGCACATAGAGACATAGGAATACACACATAGAAAATCCTATCGCAGATTATTCAGAATACTTATAGCCCACCCCTCTTACCGAATGAAAATACTTCGGGTTGCGGCTATCCTCTTCAAAATACTTGCGGAAATTAAGGATGAAATTATCAATCGTGCGGGTAGTAGGGTATACATTATAACCCCAGACAGCCTGTAATATTTTTTCGCGGGGAACTACTTCGTTTTTATTCTCGATTAAAAGCTTCAGGAGCATCGTTTCTTTTTTGCTGAGCTGGATCTTTCCATTGCTATGGGTAGTCGCTTCCTGCGCTTTGAAATCGATGATGTTATTGCCGAATGTATAACTATTGCCAACCGTGGATTTATCCTGTAATTTTTTATTCTTATCGATCAGCTTATGAACACGGAGCAACAATTCTTCGAGGTTAAATGGTTTGGTCAGGTAATCATCGGCTCCTTTTTTAAGACCGAGTACCCTGTCGGCGCTGCTGTTCTTGGCGCTTAAAATAAGAATGGGAGTTTCGTTATTACTGATGCGTATATTTTCTGCTACACTGATGCCATCGATTTCGGGAAGCATTACATCGAGAATGATAAGGTCGAAATATTCGCCTTCGATAGTTTTTTGGGCAGCGGCGCCATCATAAGCGGAAGTCACATCATATCCTTCCAGCTCGAGGTTGAGCTTTAAGGCTTCATGCAGGTTTTCTTCATCTTCAACTAAAAGAATGGATGTTTTTTTAGCTTCACTTATCATATCTTGATTAACCGTGCCGGGGGCATTTTTTATCATTTTCTACAGGTAAAACGTGATCACAAAGGTACTCCCGGCCGGAATATTGTTTGTCACCGAAATGTCGGCATTATGATCGCCGGCAATCTTGCTGCAAAGATACAAACCCAGGCCCGTGCCCTGCGTTTTCCGGGTCGCCTCATTGCCAATACGGTAGAATTTGTTGAAGATCTTTTTCTTCTCTTCCTCCGGAATACCGGCTCCTTCATCTGAAATGCTCAGTTGAACAAATGTATCCTCCTTTTTCAATGATGCCGTAATACGGCTCTCTTTGGGAGAATATTTCACCGCATTCTCCAGCAAATTATTGACCAGCATCTGCAACAGCAGGGGGTCGCCTTTAATATCCGCGTCCGGCTCGATCTTTTCCAGGAACTGCTGATCGGGATAGCGGGTCCTGAATTCCTGTATACGTTCAGCCAGCAGCGAAGACAGGTCCAGTTCTTCCTTGGAAGATTTATAACCACCTCCATCCAGCTGGGAGGAGATAAGAATATTATTGGTAAGGGAATTCAGTCTCGATGTTTCTTCCAGCGTAGTACGGATCAGCCGTTTTTGTTTTTCAGGTTCCAGCGAATACTTCTGTAATGTTTCAAGGTTCAGCCGTACTACCGAGATCGGCGTTTTTAATTCGTGTGTAACGGCCATCATGAAATTTTGCTGTTGCTGCTGCAGCCTGAATTGCCGGCGAACCGAGCTATATACAAACGAAGCGCCGATCGACAGTAACACAAGAAAAACAGTTCCTTCACTGATGTACTTGGCAATATTGCGCGTATAATCTAGATAGATCTATATCAATACAGTTTTATAAAGACCAGGTGATATAGTATTGTCGACCGTAGCATTTAATTGCCTGACCTTGAAATCCCGCATCTGGTCATTCTGTTTTTCCAGCGAAATAAACCACCATACCAGTGCGGCTACGATATAGGTAAGCAGCAGCCAGTAGATAACTGTGGAGCGGGAGAATTTCTTTTTTGCGGGTGAGGCCATGGGGTGAATAGTGAATGGTGAATAGTCAATAGTGAATGGTGAATAAGACCGGTTAATTACATGGGCTGACGGGATCACACTGCTAACCCGCTCTTCGCCCTGATCCTCACTTGTCTTTCTCCAGTCTCAATCCTACATTCAGTACATTCTGTAATGGGTCTTCGCGCATAATCTGTGCTACCGTAAAGGAATAATCACCGGCTTTTAAGGTTTGCTTTTCGAGGAGGATCCGGTGTTCATACACATCATCCATACCATTTCCCTGCCAGCCGCCATCATTGGTGCCCAGGGTAAGATCACGTTGTACTTTAATGGTGCTGTCGCTGCCCGGACCTTTGATATACAGGTTTACATAAATATTATTGAAGCTGTATTTATCAGTATGCCTTAATACCAGGAAGATCTTGTACGGCTTGCTGGTATCGGTGATCCTGAAATTAAACACCGGTTTATAACTGCTCTTCCAGGCATGTTGCGGTATATTGACCGAGCTCTCATACATGTCGATAGTAGTGCAGGAAGAAAAAAAGCAGGCAATAAAAAGTGCGGAAAACGATATGCGCAGAAGATTTTTCAAATCAGGTTTTTTGCAAAAATAATCAAAGAAAGGTGAAGCCGGTAGTTCAGCCGGGTACCGGGTTAAAGGACATTCAATACCTGTTCTTTCGCTTTTTCCAGTTCGTCTTTCATCAGCACCACGCTTTTCTGAATGGTGGAATCGTAGGCTTTGGAACCGGTAGTATTGATCTCGCGACCGATCTCCTGGAGTATAAAGGATAATTTTTTCCCTTTCGAATCATCCTGCTCGTTGATCAGGGTCTTGAAATACTCGCAATGATTTTTCAGGCGCACCTGCTCCTCGCTGATATCGATCTTCTCTATATAATATATAAGTTCCTGCTCCAGGCGGTTGCTGTCATAGTTTTCCTTGCCTACATTTTCTTCCAGCAGCTTGGTCAGTCCTTCGCGGATCTTTTGCTGGCGCAATGGTTCGAGCTTGATGACTTCCTGTTGTTGTATCAGTATGTTTTCAATACGGGAAAGCAGGTCCGTTTCCAGCGATCTTCCTTCATCCAGCCGGTGCTTGTTCAGGTTGTCGATGGCTTTTTTAATGATATTCTGTAATTCCACCCATTCTTTATCTGTCAGTGTTTCACTGCTGGGAGTGATCACTTCGGGTAATTTGACCAACGTGCTCAGGATATGAGAAGGGTCGAGATTCAAAGAAGCGGATAATTCGGCCAGGGGCTTATAGTAAGACTTGGCCAGGTCCGTATTAATAGTAACAGGTTTGGCGCTACCCGTTTCTTTCAGGCTGATGGTGCAGTCGACGCTGCCACGACCGAGCTTTTCAGAAACCAGGCGGCGGATATCAAACTCGAACGGCTTTAACATTGCCGGAAGTTTCAGTTGTAGTTCAAACTGTTTGCCGTTAAGAGATTTTACATCAACCAGGAATGTTTTATCGCCGACATTGCTTTCGGCTCTTCCGAAACCGGTCATGGATTTCAGCATGAAATGGATTTTTGATTATTGGTAAAGGTATTTGAATTATTGGTATTGCAATAGGGAGAGGGAATTAAGAATTAAGAGTTATGAATTATGAATATGGGGTGATACTTACGCCACATTCATAATTCATAACTCGTAATTCCCTGAAGGGGTTTTAAATTAAAAATCCCTTCGAAAAATCGAAGGGATCATTATATGGATGGGTTAGTAAGTACAGGGAAAACGAATTTCCCATCACAATATTAAATATA
>CAMLGR010000102.1 GCA_946479615.1 uncultured Bacteroidota bacterium
CACCGTCTACTGCACCAAATATGCCCTGCCTTCCATTATCGAACGAAAAGGAACGATCGTCGGCGTATCATCCATTGCCGGCTACCGCGGTCTGCCCGGCAGAAGCGCCTATTCCGCCAGCAAGTATGCCCTGCAGGGATGGCTGGAAGCGATCAAAACCGAACTCATGGCCGATGGCGTACATGTCATGTGGGTCTGCCCCGGCTATACCGCTTCCAATATCCGCAATTCCGCTCTCGATGAAAATGCAAAAGCACAGGCCGGGTCCTTACTCGATGAAGGAAAGATGATGACCGCCGAAGAATGCGCCCAACATATCCTGACCGCCGTCCGCAAAAAGAAAAGAACCCTGGTACTCACTTTCACCGGCAAACGCACTGTTTTCATGAATAAATTCTTCCCGCGCTTATCGGATAAGCTGACTTATAATTTTTTCTTTAAGAATGGACAATTAGTCAAATAGAAATGTAAAATGTAGAATGTAAAATCTAAAATGTAAAAGTGTGAGCAGCATTAAAGAAGCGACTTTACCAATAAACTATGCATATCCTGATTTTACCAGTACGATAAGACGTTACGGTTCGCTACTTTTACATTTTAAATTTTAAATTCTACATTTTACATTTCTTCAATGGCTTTACTAACCCTCACTTCAGATATTGGTCACCAGGATTACCTGGTCGCTGCAGTGAAGGCGCAGTTATTGAAGAGCAATCCTGATTTTACCATTATCGATATTTCGCATAGCATTTCCCCGTTCAATTACCCGCAGACCGCCTATATCTGCCGCAGTGCCTTCAGCAATTTCCCGGAATACAGTTACCACCTGATCCTGGTAAACCTGTTTGAAAAAAAACCGGAACAACTGCTCCTGGCCTTTCACCAGAACCAGTATTTTATCTGCGCCGATAACGGCCTGCTCAATATGATCCTCGAAGGCAAACCCGAACTGATCATCGGGATTCCGTTGGATAAACAAGCCAATAAGAACACCATTTATTGTTCCGATATCATGGGCAAAGTGGTAAACCAGCTCGTACAGGGTGAATCGATCAAGAATATCGGCACCCCCGATGTGAATTACACCGAGAAAAATCATCTCCGTCCTTTATTAGATAATAACTGGATCGAAGGGCAGATCATCTTCATCGACAATTTCGAAAATGTGATCGTCAATATCACCCGTGAACAGTTCGAAGAACAACGCAAGGGCCGCAGTTTCCGCATCGTGTTCAAACGTGATGAAATAATCGACCGCATCAGCGAGACCTACGCCGATGTGCCACAAGGCGAAAAACTTGCCCTTTTCAACAGCGCCGGTTATCTCGAGATCGCCATCAACAAGGGCAATGCAGCCGGTCTCTTTGGCCTCAAAGGCTTTTCCGAAAAATCCGCCGGCGGCATGCAACACAAGCTTTTTTACCAGACGGTGAGAGTGTATTTTGAATAGCCGATGACCGGCAAGGGATGGCGGTTGATGGATGATGGATCGCCGGCATCAACCATCGGAATTTTACGTTGCTTTAATCTTGTAATAATATTTCAATTTACAGTTCGTCATCGGCCATCTATCAACAGCCATCCTTTATTTCCCATTCGCCAACTCTCCCCTGACTACCAACCCCCTGCGTTACGAAACCATCCGTACTTATTAACCCTCTTTTTACCTTTATTCCCCTATTTTTGCTTTCTTCAAAATGAAATACCGTTTATGAACTTCCGAAAAGTCAATAATCTTACCGGTTGGGCCGTATTCCTGATTGCACTTGCCACCTATATGCTGACGCGCGAAGCCCGCGGCAGTTTGTGGGATTGCGGAGAGTTTGTCTCCAGCGCTTATAAAATGCAATTGCCCCACCCTCCCGGCGCACCGTTGTTTACCTTGCTCGGCCGCTTTTTCATCATTCTCTTTGGCGATAATGGTCAGACCGCTGCCAATGCCGTGAATATGATGAGCGCTGTTGCCAGTGCTGCTACCATCCTGTTCCTATTCTGGAGCATCACACACTTTGCCCGCAAGATGTTTGTCAGCGCCGGTGAAGAATTGACCGGTCACCAGGTATTTACAAGCATGGCTGCCGGTGCTGTCGGCGCTCTTGCTTATACATTCAGTGATTCATTCTGGTATAGTGCAGTAGAAGGTGAGGTATATGCCTTGTCTTCTTTCTTTACAGCCCTGGTATTCTGGGCCATGCTGAAATGGGAACACAGCGATGAACGTGCAGGTAATGATCCCTATGCAAGGGCCAAAAGCGATCGCTGGATCGTTTTCCTCTTCTTCATGATGGGATTATCGATCGGCGTTCACTTATTGAACTTATTGACCATCCCTGCCATTGTAATGATCTATTATTACAGGCGCTACCAGCCTTCCGTAAAAGGCGCGATCATTGCCTTCCTGGTCGGTTGCGCGATCACCGGTATCGTACAGGTGGCCATTATACAATATTCCATGAAAGCAGCCGGTGTATTTGATGTATTCTTTGTCAATTCATTTAAACTGCCTTTCTTCTCCGGTTTTGCGATCTACTTTGCCGCGCTGGCTGCCCTGATCGGCTGGGCCATTACGTTCAAAGAGAAAAATAATTCACAAACCAAACTGATCATCTGGTTCATCCTCTTCCTCGGATTATCAGCCTTACCATTCTTTACCACGGAAGGTTCATCCGGCGGCGCCAAGTTCTTTAAGTTCCTGCTGATCGCAGGTGCTGCAATCATTGCCGGTTATTTTATCAAACCAACCGGATTGCGTGTACTGAAACTCACACTCTGGTGCTATGCCTTCATGATGCTGGGATATTTCATGTATTTCACATCGATTATCCGCTCCAATGCCAACCCGGCTATCGATATGAACAATGTCGATAACCCGATCAACCTGGTATATTACCTCAGCCGCGAACAATACGGCAGTGCACCATTGGTATATGGTCCGCATTTCGCTGTGACACGCGATGATATCAACCGCGAAGACCCGATCAGCGAAGGTGAAATGAAATATGTAAAAGGAAAAGACAGGTATATCGAGATAGGTCGTCAGCGCGAATACAATTATAATAGCGATGTAAAACAATTGTTCCCCCGTGTATGGGATCCGAGCAATGACCAGTTCCACGCAACTTTCTATGCGCAATGGCTGAACCTGGGACAGGATCAGCAGACAGGAAAATATGAAGCGCCTTCCTATGCCGATAATATGAACTGGTTCTTTACTTACCAGATGAGCCTGATGTACTGGCGATACTTCATGTGGAATTTTGCCGGTAAACAAAACGATATCCAGGGATTGGGTAATGTGCGTGATGGTAACTGGATCAGTGGTATCTCTCTCATTGACCAGGCGCGACTGGGCGATCAATCGCAGGTGCCCGATAGCATCAAACATAATAAAGCACACAACCAGTTATACATGCTACCATTCATATTGGGCATCATTGGTTGTGCATATCAATATTTCAAGAATCGGAAGGACTGGATCGTCAGCTTCCTGCTCTTTTTCTTTACCGGTATAGCCGTTGTGCTCTACCTGAATCAACCGGGCAACCAGCCACGGGAACGTGATTATGCCTATGTGGGCTCCTTCTATGCCTTTGCCATCTGGATCGGCCTGGCCGTTGTCGCGCTTGTGAAGATGGCGCGGGAGAAAGCAGATAAACTCACCTTCCAGAATACATTGCTCTATGGATCGGTGCTTACGTTCCTGATCGCCTTAATGAGTTCATTGCATAATACGGCCAGCGGCGCTGCTGTTACAGCGTTTTCCGTTACGGCCTTATACGCATTGCTCACCGCCGGTCTTACCTATCTTGGCCGCGTGATCTCTTCCGGCGGGCAAAACTGGAAGATGTTGAATATCGGTATGTCGGCACTTTGCATTCTCGTACCCATACTGATGGCGCAACAGGAGTGGGATGACCATGACAGGAGCAAAAAAACAACAGCGCCTGATCTTGCAAAAGACTATCTCGAAAGCTGTGCGCCTAATGCCATTCTGTTTACATTCGGCGATAATGATACTTATCCATTGTGGTATGCACAGGAAGTAGAAGGTATCCGCCCGGATATCCGTATCATCAATAACAGCTTATTGGGAATCGACTGGTATATCAACCAGCTTCGTTATAAAATAAATGAATCAGCTCCGCTTGACCTGATCTGGACGCCTGAACAAATTGAAGGTCATAATCGTGAATACATGGCGTATACAGCACAGGGATCACAGGAAACTTATTACAACCTGCTGGGTGTAATGAAAAAACTCGGTGAGCCCAAACTCGATCCGGTAACGGGAAGAGATAGTGGCCCTGAAGTATTCCCTGTATCTCGTGTAGGTGTACCGGTAGATATTGCTGCAGTAAGGGCCAATGGCACGGTCAATGCGAATGACAGCGTGATCTCACCATTGTTATTTGAAATACCGAAACGCACATTGGATAAAGGTCTTTACCGCAGTGATCTTATCATTCTCAATATCATTGCTACCAACCAATGGAAAAGACCGATCTACTTTACATCGCCTTATGGTGAACTGGGTTTCTGGAATTACCTGCGTAAAGATGGAATGTCTTACCGCCTGGTACCGATCAAGAATACTTATCCGCAACAGAACTGGGTGATTGAACAATCGATCAACAAGATCGAACAGAAATACAGGACAGGTATCGGCGGTACCCAGATCGGTGCAAATAATGAAGCTGTGATGTTCAAGAACCTGATGGAGAAATTCGCTTTCGGTGGCGCTTCCCAACCCGGTGTGTATTATGATGAGGAAAACCGCCGTCATTTATTGAATATCCGTGGCATCTATGCAGAAGCAGCGGGTAACCTGGCTGATGATGGTCAGAAAGATAAAGCGGCACAATTGATGGATAAGATCGATAAAGGCATTTTGTCCGATGATCTTCCCTATGGAATGGTGAGCCGTTACAGCAGCCATAACCAGACCGGCCTGATGTACCTGGAAGCCTGCTATAAAGCCGGACGGAAAGACATGGCCGAAAAAGTGCGGGTAGCCCTGCGGAAAGATATGGAACAGCAAAGCCGGTATTATGAATACTTGAAGAACAGCAAACCGGATATGTTTAACGGTTCGCTCGAAGGAACCGAGGCTTTCTTAAACACGGTGATGCTGGAAGTATTGGATGATATCGAGGCGAACTATGATCCAAAATTACATCCTGCTCCACCTACGGAAGTAAACTCCGCTCCTATCATCAACGGACCGGATAGCATTACGAAACCGAAGGATACGATCAAGAAATAATTGTTATTTTATTTTCCAAAGCCCCGCCATCAGCGGGGCTTTTTTTTGCGTTTCTCTGCGGCCCTCTGTGTCTTCTCTGTGGTCCTCCGTGGTATATGCCCTGTAAGAGAGCTTCTATTCGTAAGTTCTGAATACTATAATCTGATATCTCAATACTGGAATTATACACGGAGGACCACGGAGATTTGTTTTGAAGGAATGCCGAACATCCCGGCAATTGCTTTGTTATTCACAAGACAGGGCACACTCCTGTAATTATCGTAAATTGCTATAAACGTTTTCATGAGAGGGTTTCATTTTACAAAATTCAATGCCGGAGAAGATGGCAAGAGCAAATTTGATCAACTGCTCGATCTTTTCATGCAGCTGCTCACCTACACCAGTGGGGATGTAGGCGAAGCCCTGCAATGGCTCAACGAACTAGACAAACAATACGAACTCACCGATGGCGAATACGGAATGGGTGATTTTATCGATGAACTTAAACAAAAAGGCTATATCACCGACGACAATCAACCCGGCGAAATAAAAATCACTCCCAAAACAGAACAGGGCATCCGTAAAAGAAGCCTGGAAGAGATCTTTGGCAAATTGAAAAAAACAAAAAAAGGCGATCACCATAGTTTCAAACCCGGGCAGGGTGATGAATTCAATCCCGAAACAAGACAGTTCCGTTTTGGTGATATGCTCGAACAGATAGATTTTACCGAATCCATCCGCAATGCACAGATCAATCATGGACTGGATAGTTTCACCATGCACGAAGATGATCTCAGTATCCGCGAAACGGATTTCAAGGCGCAGACTTCTACTGTATTGATGATCGATATTTCCCACTCGATGATCTTATATGGCGAGGACAGGATCACGCCGGCCAAAAAAGTAGCAATGGCATTGAGCGAACTCATTACAACCAAATATCCCAAAGACACACTCGATATCGTGGTATTCGGAAATGATGCCTGGCCGGTGGAAATAAAAGATCTTCCTTATCTACAGGTAGGTCCTTATCATACCAATACCGTAGCAGGCCTCGAACTCGCGATGGATATTTTACGGAGAAGAAAAAATCCGAACAAGCAGATCTTTATGATCACCGACGGAAAACCCACCTGTCTGAAAGTGGGCAAAAGATATTACAAGAACAGTTTTGGCCTCGACCGGAAAGTGGTCAGCCGTTGTATGAACCTGGCAGCACAATGCAAGAAACTGAAAATTCCGATCACGACATTTATGATCGCCACAGACCCTTACCTGCAACGGTTTGTCCAGGAGTTTACAGAAATAAATAATGGTAAAGCATTTTTTGCTTCACTCGATAAATTAGGTGCATTCATCTTTAAAGACTTTGAAAGCGGAAAGAGAAAGACCGTTTACTGATTTCATTACATCTATGTGAAACCTATGTGCCTATGTGGTAAAAACTACGGCCTTGTTTTTAGTGATAGTATCAAAACTGTAAGTTTTTCTTTACCACATAGGCACATAGGAACATAGGTTTCACATAGAATTAGAGCAACTACTTATGAATATTAAAAATATAAAGACCCTCGGAGAACTTAAGAAAAGTGGTTATAAGCCAAAAAGTATTAAGGAAGAAATAAGACAGAATCTTATTACCAAACTCAAAGCCAAAGAAGATACATTTCCCGGAATTGTCGGATATGAAGATACTGTTATACCCGATGTGGAAAGAGCCTTGCTTAGCAAACATAATATTCTTTTCCTGGGCTTGCGCGGACAGGCTAAAACAAGAATGGCCCGCCAGATGACCGATCTGCTGGACGAATACATTCCCTGTATTGTCGGCAGCGATATCAATGACGATCCTATCAATCCTGTTTCCAAATATGCGCAGGACCAGATCGGCGCTCATGGCGATGAAACACCTATTCACTGGATCCATCGTAAAGAACGCTATGGCGAAAAACTCGCTACTCCCGATGTAAGCGTAGCCGACCTGATCGGTGATATCGATCCGATCAAAGCCGCTAATCTCAAACTCAGTTTTGCCGATGAACGCGTGATCCATTACGGCATCATTCCCCGCAGCAACCGTTGCATCTTCGTGATCAATGAACTGCCCGATCTGCAGGCACGTATACAGGTGGCACTCTTCAATATTTTAGAAGAAGGTGATGTGCAGATCCGCGGTTTCAAGCTCAGGCTTCCCCTTGATATTCTATTTGTATTTACTGCCAACCCGGAAGATTATACCAATCGTGGTTCTATCGTTACTCCTTTAAAAGACCGTATCGAAAGCCAGATCCTTACACACTATCCCAAATCACTGGAAAATGCATTGGAGATCACCGAACAGGAAGCGGCTGTCAGCGAAGAGCAAAAAGCAAAAGTGACGGTCAGCGATCTGGTTAAACGCCTGATCGAACAGGTAGCATTCGAAGCACGTGGCAGCGAGTTTGTCGATAAGAAAAGCGGTGTGAGTGCCCGTCTTACGATCTCTGCCTATGAAAATGCAGTCAGCTCTGCCGAGCGTCGGGCGATCATCAATAATGAAAAGCAAACACAGGTATGGATCGCCGATCTGTCAGGTATCATTCCATCCGTTACCGGTAAAGTGGAACTGGTGTATGAAGGCGAACAGGAAGGTCCTTACCAGGTAGCGATGAACCTGGTGGATAAAGCGATCCGTTCCCAATTCGTTCAATACTTCCCAAACCCGGATACATTAAAGAAAAGAAGGAACACCGGTAAACCATCACAACAGGATAAAGAAGAAGAAAATCCTTATCGTGCGATCACCACTTGGTTTGATAAAGGGAATAACCTTAATCTTTCATTCAGCACCACCGATAAAGACAAAATATTATTATTGTATAAAGTCGATGGACTACATGCGCTGGTAAAAAAATACTTCGCCCAGGCCAATGAAGCGCAATCGGCGCTGCTGATGGAATTTGTATTGCATGGTCTCGCCTCCTACTCGTTGATCAGCAAAAAAATCTTCGAAAGCAAAATTGAATTCAAAGATCTCATCGGCAGCATGATGAATATGGGAACCCAATCCGCGTATGATGAGTTTGATGAAGAAGCGTAGGGGATTTTGGTGTTAGGTGTTGAGTTTTAGATGTTAGGTGATGGGAGTTTTGTGGTAGTGACGGGGTTATGTGATGAGTATATTACAAGGCGTTCCGTGACGGTGTTGGATGTTAGGTTTTAGGTGATGAGCATAGATACTACAGACCTGGTCTATATAAACTTTCTTCGTCCATAGGGACGACAGATCGGTAGAAACGTTCGATTCGTAAGATGTGTGCCGTAGGTACACCGGGTAAAAATAATTATACAATCCTATTTATTGATTTACCATGCGTCCCCATGGGACGCAAATCATTCATTATATCCGGGAGCTACCGACCATACGTCCCTACGGGACGTGAAACACATTATATTCCGGAGCTATCGATGACCCGTCTTTACGGGAAGAGAAAGATCATCTCTTACAGATTATTCTATTATCAAACCTTTTCGTCCCGTAGGGACGACAGATCGGTAGAAACGTTCGATTCGTAAGATGTGTGCCGTAGGTACACCAGGTAAAACATCATTAATACATCCCTATTTATTTGATTACCATGCGTCCCCATGGGACGCAAATCATTCATTATATCCGGGAGCTACCAACCATACCTCCCTACGGGACGTGAACAAATTATATTCCGGAGCTATCGATGATACGTCCTAAGGGACTAGAAGAAATAATCTTTTATATAAACCTCGTTAACCTAACATCTAACACCTAACACCAATCCAAATCACCAATCACCAGCCCTCACCCCTCTACAAAATATTCACCTCCCTCTCCAGCGTCACTTCAAATTTTTCCCAGACTGATTGAAGAATATCGGAACTGAGTTCATAGATCTCCTGCCCGGTAGCAGTTCCATAATTCACCAGCACCAATGCTTGTTTGGCATGAACACCTGCATCGCCACGGCGAAACCCTTTCCAGCTTGCATTATAAGTAGGACCACTGTGTTCGATCAGCCAGCCGGCGGCAAGTTTCACCATCGCATCGGCATTTTCATATCCCGGCATTTCGGGATACTTTTCCCGGAGAGAAAGAAAGTCTGCTTTTGTAACCAAGGGATTTTTGAAAAAACTTCCTGCATTACCGATCTCTTTCGGATCGGGTAATTTGGAAGAACGGATATTGATCACGGCTTTTGATATCGCATCGATACTGATTTCCTTCACTCCCATTCTCTCCAATTCCTGTTCGATCGCACCATAACTGGTATTGAACACAGGTTTTTTATTCAGCTTAAAAGTAACACTGAGTATTGCAAACTGGTCGCGGTACTTATTCTTGAAGACACTATCGCGGTACCCGAAATCGCAATCTTTCAGTGAAAACGTATAATTACATTTTTCCTGTAAATGAAACGCGGTGAGCTGGTGGAATACATCTTTTACTTCTACTCCATAGGCACCGATATTCTGCATGGGTGAAGCGCCTACACAACCCGGTATCAATGACAGATTTTCCAGCCCGGCCCATTTATTTTTAATACAATGTAATACGAAGCCGTGCCAGTTTTCCCCTGCCCCGGCCCTGATCAATACACTATCGCCATCTTCACTTACCTTTTCGATACCCTTTACCTGGTTTTTCAGTACCAGTCCATCAAAGTCTTTGGTAAAAAGCAGGTTACTTCCGCCACCCAGTACCAGCGTCGGGAGCCTGGCGCCAGCCAATGCCTGGGCCTGGCTGAGGAGTTCGGTCAGCGAGCCGGGAGATTGGAAATTGCCGAAATAACGCGTTTTAGCATCGATACCAAACGTATTAAGTGGCTTCAACGAATAATTTTCCTGAACTTGCATAGTAAACTGTGCAAGTATACTGCAAAAAATTATGATGGGAAAAACAGCTGCTATAATTGGCGCCACCGGCATGATCGGGACCTGCCTGCTTCCGCTCCTGCTCGAAGATGATTATTTCAGTACCGTCAGGGTGATCGTGCGCCGCCCTCAACAAAAGAATCAGCCGAAAATGGAAGTGAAACTGGTGAATTTCGATGATGCCGAATCACTCAAACTCGCACTGGAAGGAACCGATATTGTTTTTTCCTGTATCGGCACTACCAACAAAACAGTAAAAGGCGATCAGCAATTATACCGGCAGATCGATGTGGAGATCCCCTATAAAGTAGCACGTTTTGCTAAAGGAGCCGGTTGTGAAAAATTCCTGATGGTCTCATCGGTAGGTGCAGATGTTAAAAGCAGGACTTTTTATTTGCGATTGAAAGGCGAGGCGGAAGAACAAATCAGGTCGGTTGGATTTCAGTCCGTCCATGTATTTCGTCCTTCAATGTTACTGGGCGACAGGAAACAAAAACGTACCGGTGAACGTATCTGGCAAATCACGATGAAGTTTTTTTCGGCGATCATTCCCAAAAAATATAAAGCAGTAGAAGGAAAGGCCGTTGCCAAAGCCATGCTGGAAGCAGCGAAACAAAATACCATTGGGTTCTTTATTCATACCAATGAAGAAATCCTTAACACAAAACTTTGAAGCAACTATCTTAACTCCGCGGAGAGAGTTATACTACATCGACGTCTGCTACGATCACTACGCTCCGGAATCTTTTTTCCTGGTGAAGGATCACCACCTGGTCGAGCAGGTCCCGTTTACAGGCCATCAACGTTTTTCTATCCTTGGGAAGTTTAAGCAGGAGTTCCATCAAATACTGGTTCCGCACACGGCCTACTACCGGTTCGGCAGGACCAATAATATATTCACCGTATTTATTTTTCAAAGCATCCGTATACAGGTGTGCTGCGTGTTCCACTACTTCTTTGATCTTATGCCGGAAGGATAAATGAATGATCCGGGAAAAGGGCGGGTAAAAGAAATGCTTGCGTTTGGATAATTCTTCCACATACATTTTCTGATAATCATGCTGTTTGATATACAGCAATACCGGGTGCGACGGCTGCGTGGTCTGGATCAAAACTTTACCCGTAGCTTCTTTACGACCGGCACGTCCACTCACCTGCTCCATTAGTTGAAACGCTTTTTCATTGACGCGGAAATCGGCGAAATGCAATAAGCCATCTGCATCCACGATACCAACCAGGTCCACATGATCGAAATCCAATCCCTTTACGACCATTTGCGTTCCCACCAGTATATCGATCCTTCGTTGCTCGAATTGCTGTATCAAAACATCATGTGCATTCTTTCCCCGCACAGTATCCATATCCATCCGCGCGATCTTTGCGTCGGTAAATGTTTCCTGCAACATCTCCTCGATCTTTTCCGTACCAAAATTGCGTTGCACAAAATTATGACTGCCACAGGCGGCACAGGTTGTCAACGGAGAGTAGTTGGTGCCGCAATAATGGCAAACCAGTTTATTGGTCAGTTTATGAAAAGTAAGCGATACATCGCAATACTTACACTGGGGTATCCATCCGCAGACATTACAAACCTGGTAGGGCGTATACCCTCTTCGGTTTTGGAACAAGATCACCTGACGGCCGCGATCGAGTATTTCACGTATTGCATTCGTGAGTGCGGGTGATAACATCACTTTCGATCGGTCTTTCTGCTCTATCCGTTTGGTATCTATAATTTCAATGGGAGGTAATTGCACATCCCCATACCGTTGCATGATGGTTGCCTTGCCATATTTACCGGTGACAGCATTGTGATAACTTTCGAGCGAAGGTGTAGCGCTGCCCAATACTGTTTTGGCATTGAACAGGGAAGCAAAATATACGGCTGCATCGCGACCGTTATACCGCGGGGCAGGTTCCTGTTGTTTGTAGGAAGGATCATGTTCCTCATCACAGATCACCAGTCCCAGGTCATTAAAGGGAAGAAACACCGAGGAACGCGCGCCTAACACAATTTTCAATTCACCGGTCTTGACCTTGTTCCAGATCTCCACTCTTTCATTTTGTGAAAATTTGGAATGATAAATACCGATATAACCGCCGAAATGTTTTTGCAATCTCCGGATGATCTGCGAGGTCAATGCGATCTCGGGCAACATGTACAATACCTGTTTGCCCTGGCGCAGGTATTCTTCCATCAGTTTTATATACACCTGTGTCTTGCCGCTGGAAGTAATCCCGTGCAGCAGGCAAACCTGTGTAACAGCAAATGAATCGCGGATCGCATCGAGTGCTTCCTGCTGTGCAGCATTTAACTCAAAATCGATCTGTATGTCTTTGGGGAGATAGAGCAGCCGGTCGACATTCCGTTTTTCTGTCCAGAGAATTTTTTTATCGACCAATCCTTTTAATTGAGCATCGGTAGCATTCGATTTTTTTAATAAGCCTGACCTCGTAACCTCTCCTTCTGTTTTGACCAGGTGAAGATAACTGAGCAGCAGTTCCATTTGTTTCTCTGCGCGTTTCAGTTTTTTATCATCGTTCAGCAGGCGGGCCAGTTCTTCTTCTTTATCATAAATGGGATTCAGTAATACATATGTTTCTTTTCGCGGTGCATAAGTTTGCTTCAATGCTTCCCATACATGACAGACCTTTTTTTGTATCAACCGGTTGATGACGGGATATACATGCGAGGATTCGAGTACCTGCTGCACTTCGCCAATCTTCAATTCTTTTTTTAATAACAGCGCCTCGGACACGAGGTATTCATCATGATCGAGTGCTGAGAAATCATCGCCGTACTCTTCATTATAAACAAGGATCGTTTCGCTGGATAATTTAAAATGAGCTGGCAAGGCCGCTGCCATCACTTCTCCTTCGCTGCACATATAATAGGAAGCGATCCATTCCCATAGCTTCAATTGTTCTTCAAAAACTACCGGTTCGGGATCGAGTTGGTTGAGTATCTCTTTGGGCTCAAAGAATTCCGGTTTGCGGGAATGAATGCTTTTAACGATACCGGCATACTTCTTATTTTTTCCCAAATTCACTTCCACCCGGCAACCGGGCCTTAATTGTTCCTGCATGGGGACAGGCACCAGCCATGTATAATTCTTCGGCAACGCCAGCGGAATGATAATATCTGCATAAAGGGCAGCACCGGGGACAGGAAAATTGATATCAGTGTTCTGTTCAGGCATTCGGGCTAAAGATAATACTGTAATAACAATCGGTGAGCAGAAGAGTTTTCGTGTTAAAAAATATCCTGACGATGACTGGTTTTAAATGCTAAGCGTTAAATTTTAAATACTAATGACTTTGAAGCTGCACATCATTTAACACTTAACATTTAAAACCTAATACTTTCCCTCCTCGGTTATCCATGCCGCTTTATATTCGATTAGTTTTTTTTCCATCGCTTCATATACTTTTTGTTTCAAAACAGGAACATCAGCAGCAGTCAATCCTTCCACCGGCACTTCTTCCATATACACGATCCTGCATCTTCCGGGTGTTGCTTTAAAAAAACTACTATACGTCATCCGGCTGTAGGTATCCAGGAAAAGAACCGGCTTGACCGGCGTTTGCGTTTCTATCGCTAGCCGGAAAGCGCCATCATAAAATTCTTTCAATGGCCGGTGTGTCATATTGAATGTGCCTTCGGGAAATACCAGCACTGAAATTCCTTTCCTGATTATCGACTTCAGTAAACGCACACTCCTGGTGCGGTTTTCTAGGCTGCTTCGATCCACTGTAACGATCGCATTCTTATAAATAAATCCAAATACCGGGATCTTCGACATTTCCACTTTTCCCAATGGACGCACCGGCTGCCGGTATGCTTTTACCAAGACCGCCGAATCGAGATAGGAAATATGATTGGACAGAAAAATGTATTGGCGGGACTTATCATGCGGGGATTCATAAATGCGTTTTACATAAACAAAGATCAGGGGAAACCAGATATCGGCCCATAGCATACATAAACGAAAAATGATATTACCACCCCTGATGCGCCCGAAAAAGCTCGCGATGATCACGAATGGAAAGATCAGCAGCATCACCGCCACGAATGTAATGGCGGCATATACACTGTACAGCCATTGCAATGGCCTGAGTAACCCACGCATCAGTTCCTGTTTTTATATTTATCATCATCACCGGGACAATGACATTCCCAATCGGTTCCCAGGTCGATGCAGGTCACCACTTTTGTCTTCAGATCGCATTGGGCAAAAACGATCCGTACCCGCTGATTGTCGTGGGTGACACCTTCCAGCGCATAAGTGGGACAGGGTCTTGCGCTGACTTCGCTTTTATTATAATTGATCGCACCATTCTGCATGATCTCTTCTACTTCCGATTGTGTGATATGGCGGCATTCCATCCGGCATTTGGCATGCTGGGTGTATTCGATATAAGAAATACGGCGGTCGAATCCACGGTTGCGGTTTACGCCGGTAGCCGGATCGGTCTTTTTCCGGTCGGTGGTGGTAGTAGTTTTGGGCTTTGGAGCCGGATCGCTCTTGCATCTTTTTACAAAAAAAAGCACGATCCCCAGTATCACTACCAATGTCAATGGTATCCATTTCTTATTCACGTTCAAACATTTGAATAAAAATACCGGAATTTTTCTTAAGGAAAGAGGATTGCAATTGCCTGATTTTTGATTTTGTTCCACTGAGAACCACAGAGAAAAAGAGGGCCGCAAAGAGGGTTTTCAGGGTTCTCCATTTCTCCATAGTTCTCAGTGGAACAATTCCAGCTTCTAAAAGCTTTCGGGATCAAAACACTACCTTTGCCCCCCTTATGGCCGCATCAAAAACAGTCGCTTTTCATACACTGGGCTGCAAGCTCAATTTTGCTGAAACATCCTCTCTTTCCCGTTTGCTCGAGAACGAAGGATTTCAGAAAAAGGAGTTTGAGGACCTGGCCGACGTGTACGTGATCAATACCTGTTCCGTCACGGAAAATGCCGATAAGGAATGCCGCCACCTGGTGCGCCGGATCCAGCGCAAGGCGCCGGAAAGCCTGGTGGTGATCACCGGATGTTATGCCCAGTTAAAGCCCAACGAAATTGCTTCCATTCCCGGTGTCGATCTTGTACTTGGCGCGGCAGAGAAATTCAATATCGCGCAGCATATCCGTGAACTTGCCAAAGGCGATCCCGCAAAGATCTGTAGTTGTGATATCGAAGAAGTAGCCGGCTTTCATTCTTCCTGGTCGATGAATGACCGTACCCGCACCTTTATGAAAGTGCAGGATGGATGCGATTATAATTGTTCCTTCTGCACCATTCCACTGGCAAGAGGAAAAAGCAGGAGCGATAAAGTAGCGAACGTAGTAAAGAATGTAACTGAATTAGCAAAGACAGGTGTAAAAGAAATTATCCTCACGGGAGTGAACCTGGGTGATTTCGGCGCAAACCCTTCTTTATCCGAAACCAAAACCATAAAAGGGCGTGATGAGAATTTCTTCGATCTTATTAAGGCGCTTGATCAAATAGAAGGTATTCAACGCTATCGCATTTCTTCCATCGAACCCAATCTGCTGACCAACGAGATCATTGAATTCGTCGCCAACAGTGATAAATTCATGCCGCATTTTCATATTCCCCTGCAAAGCGGAAGTAATAAGATATTAGGACTGATGCGGAGGCGATACCGCAGGGAGTTATATGCCGATCGGGTGAAGCTCATCAAAACATTGATGCCCCATTGTGCAATTGGTGTAGATGTGATCGTTGGTTTTCCCGGTGAAACGGAAGAAGAATTTAAAGAGACATTCGATTTCCTTCATTCACTGGATATTTCCTACCTGCATGTATTCACGTATTCCGAACGTGATGACACACATGCGCTGTCCATAGAATCAGTGGTGCCTGTGCATATCCGTCACCAGCGGAATAAAGCCCTGCGCAACCTCTCCTATATGAAAATGCAATACTTTACCAGCCAGCATACCGGCCAATCGCGCAAAGTATTGTTTGAAAACTATGAGAAGAATGGTATGATGGAAGGCTATACCGATAACTATATCCGCATCACTATTCCCTTTCGCAGCGAATGGCGCAATCAGGTCGTTTCGTGGAAAGTGTAGTCTCTGGTTTTAGGTGTTAGGTTAAGGGAACGATGTTAGGTGATGATAAATTACAAATCACTTGTGCTATATCTATAACTTGTTTTTAAATCATCTTCACTTAAAATTCAAAATTTAAACCTCTTCTCATCCAACACCTAAAACCTTCCCTCCAGCTTTCTTCCCACTCGCAAGCGCCGCCTCCACCGTTCCCTGGGCATGTCCATCATAGAGGGCTTCGCCGGCGAAGAAGACAGTTCCTTCTATGGATTTGTTAAGCAATAAACGGGCTTCACCGGTTTCGGGAGTAGGATAACTATAGGCTCCGGTTTCTTCCCAGTTGAATACATGCGCTTCCTGTAAATTTCTCTTTAATGTATCTAGCGGTAACTCATAAATATTCGCGAGGGATTGCAGTGACTGTCCGATGATCATATCATCAGTCTGTCCGCTAAACCTTTTTACTTTAGGTCCGCCGATCCATCCAGTGAGTATGGGTGTGGTATCGGGTAATTGTGTCCACCAGGTAGGAACGGTTTCATCGCTGAGAATAAAACCGGTATCGTCCTTCCAGAATGCCTGTTGAAATTGCAGGACTATTTTTATCACAGCGCCCACACCGATATTATTGGCTGCCCGGCGGTAATTATCCAGCGCGGGAATGAACCGGATCGCCGATGCAGCATGGTCACTGCCCAGTATTTTCAGGGGAACGGTAATAATGATCTTATCTGCATCATATCGTTCGCCACCGACGGTATAGGCCGTCACTTTATTCTTCTCCCAGTAAACTCTTTTTACACATTGATTGGTCAATACCTGGCAACCTTGTTTTTCACATTCTTCCTGTAAAAATGTTACCAGGCTGTTATAGCCTGTGGGGATACGGAAATTCTGTTCTTCCTGGTGCGACCATTCTTTATGCAGTTCCAGTACGCTTACGCGCGCAGGATCTGCTACATCAAAACCTTCTGCATAATTGATAATATGCAATCGTAATTCTTCGTGCTTTTTGCCGGCATAATAACTATCCAGGAATTCCTGCAGGGTCATGGAAGCCGGCATATCTTTCATTTTGCGGATCAGTTTGTCCCAACCCTCGATCATCTCATCGGTTTCCTGCCATTGTCCTTTCTTTTTGCGATACATCTCTCCGGCAACAGGTTTATAATCGATATTGGCCTGCATCAGCAATTGCAAGGTGAGGGGTAAATGACCATGAATAAATTCAGCGCCGGATTCGATGGTATGAGAAGATGTTTCACTGGCAATACTATGCATTCGCCCACCCAGGCGGGATGCAGCTTCCAGCAGGATCACTTCTGCATGAGCAGACAATTCATTGGCAGCCATAAGTCCGGCTGCCCCACCGCCGACCACTATCACTTTCATTTTTTCCATACAACTATTCCCGTCCAATATTAAGCCAAAACAGCAAGCTCTATGTGAAACCTATGTCCCTATGTATCTATGTGGTGAAAAAAACTGACTGGCGTAATCTTACCACATAGATACATAGGGACATAGGTTTCACATAGAGCTTGATAGTGGAACGTACTGGGCTCGAACCAGTGACCCCTACTCTGTCAAAGTAATGCTCTG
>CAMLGR010000103.1 GCA_946479615.1 uncultured Bacteroidota bacterium
GTACTATCTGCAATCATACAGCGCCTGTCCGTTACTGGATCCATAATAATATGAACACGATCAATGGACGGAAGATGGGCAAGAGTTATAATAATGTGATCAAGCTGACGGAACTTTTCAGCGGGAATCATCCTTTGCTGGAAAAAGCCTATCACCCGATGGTAGTCAGGTTTTTTATCCTGCAAACACATTACCGCAGTACACTTGATTTTGGTAATGATGCATTGCTGGCCTCCGAAAAAGGATTGAAGAGATTATGGGATGCGTATGAAAAGCTGGGGCAGTTGGAGCAACCGGCAACCGGCAGCCAGGAAACAATCAATACAGAATTGGAAGAGAAAGTGAAAAAGTTGATAGGTGAGTTTGATGAATTTATGAATGATGATTTCGGTACGGCCAGGATACTGGCGAATATGTTCGAACTGGTACCGGTGATCAATTCCATGAAAGACAAAACCATACCGGTTACTGCGTTATCAAAAGAAACATTTGAGCTCCTGCAAAAACAACTGAAAGTTTATATCGAAGATATTTTCGGATTAAAGAGCGTAACAGAAGCAGATACTACCCGGATGCAAAGTGTGATGCAATTGCTGATCGAGATCCGCAAAGAAGCCAAAAGCAAAAAGGATTTCATTACCTCCGACAAGATCAGGAATCAACTCGCGCAAATGGGAATTCAGTTGAAGGATGAGAAAGATGGAGGGATGAGCTATAGTTTTGAATAAGGAATGAGAAAGGAAATGTAAAATGTAAAAGGGGCTTCCGGCAATCGGAAACCCCTTTTACATTTTATATTTTACATTCTGCGGTTTTACATTTATTTACCCCGGCAGCTTATACCCATTATGATACTCCTTCATCAAATACTGCTTATTGATCTTTTCGTCGGTGAATTTGCTTTTGCCGGCATCCCAGTTTAATTTTTGCCCGCTGCGGAAAGCGATATTCCCCATTTGTGCGACTGTGGCGACATGAGCGGCTGCTTCCACATTGCAGTTGAGTATTTCTTTTTTACCGGTACGGATAGCATCTGTAAAATTCACCCAATGTTTTTCAACACCATTGTCCGAGGCTTTTGCCAATGGCTTGCTCACTTTATTCTTGCTTTGTTTTTCTTCTATTACTTCCCATCCGCCCCTGTCGAGTACGAGTGTACCGTTGTTGCCGATAAACGCGATGCAATGCGTTCTGTCATACGATCCGTTATCGATACCCATGGCAGAATCCCATACCATATTGAATCCATCGAATTCGTATAAGGTGGTCAGCGTATCAGGTGTTTCCTGGTATAATTCGGGATAGGCGAATTTTCCACCCAATGCAGAGATCGATTTGGGTACACCGGCTTTCATTCCCAGCAATGCATAATCGAGCAGGTGAACACCCCAGTCAGTCATTAACCCGCCGGCATAATCCCAGAACCAGCGGAAATGAAAATGAAAACGGCTGGCATTGAAACTGCGTACAGGAGCCGGTCCCAGCCAGGTTTTATAATCTACACCTTCCGGTGGCGCGGTATCGGGCACAACAGGTTGCGGGCGCATCCAACCCTGGTAGCAGGAAACTTTTACCGTGCGGATCATTCCCAGCTGACCGCTATGTACAAAGTCGATCGCATCTTTAAAATGCTGCTGGCTGCGCTGCCACTGACCTACCTGCACAACACGATCATATTTTTTCTGGGCTGCTACCATGGCGCGGCATTCACCAATTGAATTGCCTACTGGTTTTTCTACGTATACATGTTTGCCGGCTTCGCAGGCATGGATCATTTGCAGGGCATGCCAGTGATCAGGGGTACCAACTATGATAATATCGATGTCTTTATTATCGAGCAGGGTACGGTAATCGCCAGTGGTTCTTACTTTGGAAACATCCACGTTCAGTTTGGCCAGGTCTTTCAGCCGTTGATCGATTACCGACTTATCGATATCGCAAATAGCAACCAGGTTGACACCCGGCACTTTAAGTGCAGCGGTCAGATCGGCCCATCCCATTCCTTTAATACCAATAGCGGCTACATTCAATTGATCGGAAGGCGCTATCCTGTTTTTAAAAATGGCAAAGGCTTTATTATCAAAAGAAGAAAGAACGGTTCCGCCGGCCAGGAGCGCGGCGGAATTGAGTAGAAATTTTTTACGATTGGACATATAGAGTGTATGAGGATTGAATATACTGATTTAGTGAATAAGAAAGGAAATGTAAAATATAAAACCGCAAAATGTAAAATGTAAAAGGGGCTTTCGATTTTCGCGAACCCCTTTTACATTTTATATTCTACATTCTGCGGTTTTACATTTATTTTCAAATTTCTTATTCCTTATTTTTCATTTCTTATTTCCTCCTGGCTCTTACCATCTCTCTCTTTCCCGGGGGACCCGGAATTTTTTCGATGGAAAAACCAGCCGCCTGCATGGCGCGACGTACATCGCCTTTGCTGCAATAGGTTACTAATATGGCCCCGGGTGCAAGCAGGGTATATAGTTTTTCAAAAACAGCAACGGTCCACAATTCAGGTTGGGCGGCAGGAGCAAAGGCATCGTAATAAACCAGGTGTACAGGCTGGATAGAAGAGAGCGGCGAGTTTTCGTCGCTAAGTGAAGCGTTTATTTTTTGCAGCGTAAAATAATCGGAGATCCGTACCTGCTTTTCCCATTCACAGGAATGCAGTTGATGGAAAACAGGTTCCAGGTCCTCACGGGTAAGCTGCCGGCAATAGTTGAGCTGGTCGATCTCATTGTTGTTAAGCGGAAATAATTCAAGACTGGTATAAAGAACGGGTTGTTTTATTTTTTCCGCTTCGATAAATGTAAGCAGTGCATTCAGGCCGGTACCAAATCCCATTTCAAAAATATGCAGTATTTCGTGGCCCGGTGATTGACGAAAGCCGGCTTCGATAAACACATGCATCGATTCCTGGATAGCGCCATGAAGAGAATGATAGCTGACATTCATTCCAGGAACTGACACAGTATGAGAACCATCTTTGGTAAGAATTATTTCCCGGTGCATCCTGCAAAATTAACAGCAATCGTTACTTTTATCGCCGGTTTGCAATAATAACTTCTAAAAGGATCAGTCATGCATTATATACCGCACCTGAGTAAGGATAAAAAGCTGAAGAAAGTGATTGAAGCAGGTGAAGTGCATAGCCTGAAAAAGAGAAAAAATATCTGCAATTATCTCTGTGCCTCGATCATGAGCCAGCAATTATCCACCAAAGTCGCAAAGGTGATCCACAATCGTTTTCTCGCCTTGTATGGTAATAAAGAACCCACCGCGCAACAGGTGGTCGATACACCGTTTGAACAATTAAGGGGGATTGGTTTATCCAATGCCAAAGTAAGCTATGTAAAGAATGTGGCGCAATTTGAACTGGATCATGGGATGGATCATAAGAAATTGCAGAAGATGGATAACGAGGAAGTGATCGCTTATCTCACCCCCATTAAAGGCGTAGGAAGATGGACGGTAGAAATGTTGCTGATGTTTGCCCTTGGCAGAGAAGATGTGTTTGCGATCGATGATCTGGGTGTACAGAACGGCATGATCAGGTTGTATAAACTGGACAGGGCAGATAAAAAGAAATTCCGGGAAGATATGCTGCGGATCTCTGCCAAATGGAGCCCGTACAGGACGTTTGCCTGTGTGCATTTATGGAGATGGCAGGATAATAGCCCCGAGAAAAAATAACCCTATGTGACCCCTATGTTCCTATGTGCCTATGTGGTGAATTACGCCAGTCAGCTTTTTTACCACATAGGCACATAGGAACATAGGGGTCACATAGAGATGACTATTTTCTGCATTTTATTCAGACGGTTTTCTTCTACGGTTGCACCTAGTCCAATTGTTTCCGGCACTTTAACCACTCCATTCTTTTCATAGATAATTCCGCCGGTTACCGGGTCCTCGCTGAACATTAAAGCGGTATCGAAATCAAAATGAGTGATCAGCGGGCTGCACAGCGAGAAATGCGCGAAGGCAGTCATGGCCAGCCGCGATTCTACAAAAGCGCCTACCTGCAAATGCAGATTTTTTGTTTTAGCCAGCTCAACAATTTTCAATGCTTTGAAAATACCGCCGGCTTTTCCCAGTTTGATATTGAAATAATCACAGGCATCGATATTCAATAATCTTTCAGCATCATGTTCGTCACCACAGCTTTCATCAGCCATGATTGGAACAGGGCTTTCTTTTTTGATCCGTGGCAGATTCATAAAATCCCATCTTGGTATGGGCTCCTCGCAATGCTGGATTCCCAAAGGAGCTAATGCTTTCAATGTTTCAATGGCTTCTTCCACGTTCCAGCCTTGGTTGGCATCTATGCGCAAAGGGATCTCATTACCTACTGCTGCACGGATGGCCTTCATTCTTTCGACATCCTTTTTCCCGTTTTGCCCCAATTTTACCTTGATCGCCGGGTAACCCTCATTTTTTATTTTTATGGCATCGGCTGCCATTTTATCAATCTCACCAATACTGACGGTATAATCAGTAATGATCGTTTTGGAGTTATCTCCTCCCAGGAATTTGTATAAGGGGACACCTGCATTTTGTGAAGCAATATCATATAAAGCGATATCAAAAGCGCTTTTGATGCTGCTGTTGCCATAGATGATCTTATCCATATCAGCGATACGATCTTCGATGGCAAGTGCATTTTTTCCATTGAGGATTTTGGCAAAATATTGTCCCACTATGAAACAAGTATCCTGGCTCTCTCCATTAATAGCCATATACGGGCTGCATTCACCAAAACCAATGATCCCTTTTTCGGTACTGATTTTTACCAGGATGTTTTCTGCATTGTCATCCCTGCCCAATGAAGTAATGAAAGGTTCTTTCAAAGGAACAGAAAGACGATAGATTTCAATTTGACGGATCAATAATTCACTGTACATGAAAAGTATTTTTGAGAGAATAAATAGTTATTGAAAAAGTACCCTGATGCCCAGGTTGGCGGAACCTGTTAAAGGCGCATCCTTATTTATATAAAGGTGATCGCTGGGATAATCCGTAGTAGGGACAAGAGCCCTGGCTTCCAGGAAAAAAAATACATCTGCTCCCACCGGTACCTCATAACCCAGTCCCAGGTCAAAAGTGAGACGTTTGAAAGCGGCTTTGCCGGGAAGAACGGGCAGTTCGTAGTTGGCAGTATCTATGGCAATAGAATGTGTATTGGTTACCTGTGCCATCATTAATCCAAGACCGGCATACCCGTAGAGATTCCAGCCGGTTTCGCTGTCTGAACGACCCTTGAGATAGTGTTTCCAGCCAATCGAGATATGCTGGAATTTTAACTGCGATCTGTTGTTGTAAGCTATTTGCTGCGGAGTGGTCAATGGTGATTTGGCACTTGCTGTTAATGGGTTGGAGAATCTTCCATTGGTCGTATACGCCAGCCATGCATAGAAGCCATTCTTTGGTGTGATATGAATATGTCCTGCGATGGTTTGACCGGCTGCCCAGAATTGCTGTTGCTTTTTAAAACTCCGGAGAAAAGTGAAATTGGTTGCGAGGCTTCCGGTAACCTGGCTATGCAGAATAAGTCCTGTAAAGGCAAAAAGAGATAAAAAAAATATTTTCCGGTATCCCAAACGCATTATTTAGGAATAAAAGTATTTTATTTTAATAAGATGCGCATAAAAAAGGCGCCAGGTAATTACCTCGCGCCTTCTAAAATACAGCTAAAAATTTATTTCATCAGTTTCAATTCTTTGATGATGTTATCGGCACCACCCAGTTTGTCGATGCACCAGAGCACATAACGGATATCCACGCAGATGGTCCTGTTAAGATCCTTATCAAACGCCATTTTATGACTAAGCGCTTCATAGTTGCCATCGAAGGCAAGACCGATCAATTCACCTTTTCCATTGATAACGGGTGAACCGGAATTACCTCCGGTAATATCATTGGTAGTGATGAAATTAATAACAAGGTCTTTGCGTACCGGATCGATATATTGACCAAAATCTTTTTTCTTCAATAATTCGATTTGCTTTTTCGGGAGATCAAATTCATAATCATCCGGGATATATTTTTCCAGTATTCCTTTGGAAGTAGTTACATAATCGGCAAACAGGGCATCTTTCGGACGGTATGATTTTACTGCCCCATAGCTGACACGCATCGTAAATGTAGCATCGGGATACATCATCTTCGCTTTGGCCGGATTCATTTCCATAATGCCTTTCAGGTATAAACGACCCAGCTCATTGTTCTTAGTGGTAAACTGTGCATAGTTGATCGCATACTTGCTGCTGTAATTATTATAGAACGAACTGGCATAATAGTAGGCCGGATCACCCTGCAATACATTGGCATCGGGAGTAGCCATAAAAGCGTTCCATTTTGCATCGTCGAAAATGAAACTTTTACTGAACACGTCTGCGGCCAGTTTCTTATACGTGGCTTCATCATCCAGGGGCCCGTATTGATTCTTGATATTTCCATATAAACCTACCGGTTGCTGGTCTTTGGGAATATCCTCGTAATACATTTTCAATACAGCGGCAAGGATGTTGCGATCGGATGTAATGTTCTCTTCCTTCAGGAAATCGGCTCTTTTTTCATTTGCTGCCGCCAGTATGTTTTTCAGGTCGGCCTGGCTGCCTCCTGTTCTTACCAATGCATTTTCCACCTGCATCAATGAAGCGGCAAAAGAAAGCAGGGGAGAACCGAAGATACCTTCATTGATATACATCCGGTGTTTCGCATACTTTCTCCATGCATCATAAGCATCGCTCCATTCGGCAAAAATGCCCTGGTATTCGGGTTTGCCATCGGCCCATTTGATAAATGTTTCTTCCGCTTTTTTCTTTTGACCGTATATATCATATTTCAATAACTGCTTGGTCTCGCCATCATAGAATTTCCAGTAGTTAGCAATAGAAGCATAGGAAGAAGCCAGTTGCAATTTGATCGCCGGGTCTTTCTTCATTTCTTCAAACATATATTTCAGTCGTACATCGCGTAACTTAACCAGGGTAGGATTGTTGATCTGCGTGGAAAGCTGAACACCATAGGAAGTTTCATAACGGTTGGTGCCGCCGGGATAGCCCCAGATCATAGAGAAATCATTATCCTTTACACCTTTGAGTGAAACTGGGAGAAACCATTTTGGTTTCATCGGCTTATTATCGGGAGAGTATTTAGCGGGTTTGCCATCGGCACCTGTGTATACACGAAAAATAGAATAGTCGCCGGTATGACGGGGCCATTCCCAGTTGTCAGTATCGCCACCAAATTTACCTACGCTTTCAGGAGGTGCACCTACCAGGCGGATATCGGTGTAACGCTGGTACACGAAAGCGAGGAACTGGTTGTTTTTAAACAACGCGCTTACTCTTGTTTCAATATTCTGCGAAGGATCGCTGAGGCGATTGTTGATAGCAGCCAGTATGGCTGCCTGTTTTCTTAGCCGGTCAGCGCCGCTTAATCCCTGCAGTGAATCATTTACTTCTTTGGTCACATCATCGATGCGCAAAAGGAATTGTATCGTTAAAGAAGTGGGGATCTCTTCATTTTTATTTTTGGAATAGAAACCATCGTGCAGGTAGTTATGATCAACCGTACTCGCATTGGTAATCGCTTCATAACCACAATGGTGATTGGTAAAGATGAGGCCCTCGGCGCTAACGATCTCACCGGTACAGCCACCACCGAAAATAATAATCGCATCTTTCAACGATGCCTTGTTGACATTATAGAGCTGTTCTTTAGTGAGCTTCAATCCTTTTTTTACCATGTCATTATATACCTGTTCACCTAATAACAGTGGTAACCACATGCCTTCATCGGCAAAGGAACGGATAACTACTAATAGCAGCAATGCAATCGTAACAAAAAATTTCTTCATAAAATTCTCATGTTTATAGGGCAGCAAACCTACTACAAAAAAAGCTGTTGCAGCCAAAAGAGCAGGAGCAACGGCCATGCGTTGCAATAAATGGTAAAAACGATTTGTTAAAAACCCCGGGGATGATGGAATGTTGCCCGGATTAAGGT
Source organism: uncultured Bacteroidota bacterium (assembly GCA_946479615.1). The sequence goes on from CAMLGR010000103.1 coordinate 8,017, forward strand.
ACAAAAGACGGGGAATTAGTTGTTTGCGACCAGCGGTGTATCTACCACTTTATTAGGTACGTATACTTTATAACTCAACTGTACATTGCCTTTGACGGGTCGTATGAGGAAGGTAACACCATCACTATCGGTGAGCCGGGGAAGCTTCACGTGCTTTTTGAAATTCTTACCGGAAAAAACATTCTGGAAAAGGATATCGCCTGTTTCACTGACCACCATTACTTTGAAATTATCGCCTGAATTATTATCGTATTTAAGATTGAACCTCATTTCATCATTATCTGCTTCGAGATATTTGATGCGTACTTCCTGCGAATTTTCTTCAATAGCAGGTGCTTGTGCCAATGCGGCCACACTCATAAAAGTGCTGCAGATAAAAAGCGCTGGTTTCAGAATGGTTTTAAATAGACGCATGGCCCGTGGTTTTTAAAATTAAATTTTAATCAGTTTCATGGATCTGGCATTAAGGTTTGACATTGCAAATCTCAAAGCTGGCAGCTCTGGGTGGGCAAGACAGTTGGAAGGTTTGGGAATGACCCGCAGCACATACGGGTCATTACGAATATACCGTTTTTTTTAAAACGAAAATCGCACCGGAAAAAGGAGGCGTTAAAAAATCAGGCGACCGGTGTGTTCAATACCTTCCATAACAAGTCTTTCAGTTCAGTAAGTCCTTTTGATGTAACAGAAGAAATAAAAAGGTGTGGAATATTTTCCGGCAGTTCTTTTTTGATAGCGGCAGTCAGTTCCTCATCGAGCATATCGCTTTTGCTGATAGCGATCACAAATTGCTTATGCAGCAGCTCGGGATTGTATTGTTCCAGTTCGCTGACCAGTATTTCAAATTCTTTTTTATGATTTTCGCTATCGGCCGGTATGAGAAATAACAGGATGGAGTTGCGTTCGATATGGCGCAGGAACCGGTGACCAAGTCCTTTTCCTTCTGCCGCTCCTTCTATAATACCCGGGAGATCGGCAATACAAAAGCTTTTTCCATCGCGGTATTCAACCATGCCCAGGTTGGGTGTGATGGTAGTAAAAGCGTAATCGGCAATTTTGGGTTTGGCTGCCGTGATCACTGATAATAAAGTGGATTTACCGGCATTGGGAAAACCAACCAATCCCACATCGGCCAGCACTTTCAGTTCCAGGATTTTCCAGGCTTCCACACCGGGCAAACCTGGTTGGGCATGTTCGGGAGCCTGATTGGTAGGGGTAGCAAAATTGCTGTTGCCTAATCCGCCTTTTCCGCCGGGCATCCAGATCACTTCCTGGCCATCTTCCAATATTTCTACTTCCTGTTTGCCGGTTTCTTCGTCGCGGGCAATAGTGCCAAGTGGCACATCAATGATGATATCTTTTCCGAAACGACCTGTTTTATTGTTGCTGCTGCCGCCTTCCCCGTTTTCTGCAAGGACATTTTTGAAATAGCGGAGGTGCAATAGCGTCCAGACATTACTATTACCTTTTAAAATAATATGGCCACCACGACCTCCATCACCCCCGTCCGGGCCACCCAGCGCGGTAAATTTATTACGCATAAAATGTTTGGATCCTGCTCCACCATGCCCACTGCGGCAAAAAATGCGTATCTGGTCAACGAAATTGCTTTTTTCCAAAAGGTTATTTTTGTATCAGGTGCAAATATACCATCATGTAAACTTTGGATTATGAAATATATTCTGTTGGTGCTGGCATTGCCTGTCTTAGGCGCAGCTACGTGTAAAAAGTCGCAAAAAACGATTCCTTCCTGTATTGAACAAAAAATTGAGGCGATTAAGGCAGAACCTAAGTGGAATCCTCCGGCCGAAGTAAATGAATATGAGTATAATGGCAAACGTGTTTATCTTTTCAGCAGTAATTGTTGCGATCAGTTCAATATGTTATACGACCAGGATTGCAATGCACTTTGCGCGCCTTCCGGTGGATTTACCGGGCGGGGAGACGGGAAGTGCAGCGATTTTCAGCAAACGGCGAAATTGGTGAGACTGGTGTGGAAGGATGAGAGGGAGTAGTGTTAGATGTGAAATGCTAAGTACTTAATAGCTTTCCCTCACTTCACACCTAAAATCTCCCCTCTAAAACCGATACGTGGGGAATTATTTTCAACACTTCAGTGGTATTACACACCCCATACGCCGGTTATAAATGATGAATTGGGAGGTTTCAGGTGATTCTATCAAGGAAAACCATGAAATAGCGAAACAATTAGTTAACAGCACTTTATTTATAAACAAATCTTGTCTGCGGCATGGATTTTTCATTAGTTAGGAACAGGAGACAAGAATATGAAAAATTCGGAAAAAGCAGTAAGGGTATCACGCTGGAACGGACCGGGAATTGTAAAACCGATCGAGGCCTGGAATAAGATGGAAAGAGCAAGAGAGGATATGAGCATAGTGAATAAGAAAGAAATGAATAAAAAAGAAGAGCGTGGTACGAACACATTCAAGAAATGGAATTTGCCCGATCAACCGGAAGGTTATATAAGATCAAAAAAACATGATTTTCTATAACCTGATTTTTAAATTGATGAAGGAATTTAAAAAGATCAGGGCATAAAAAAGCCAGCGTTTAAAGCGCTGGTTTTTTTATTTATCAAACTGCAGGGCTATGCTCCCTATTAAGAGAGAATAGTTTCACCATTCTTCTTGTGCATGGCTTCTACCTGTTTCATGAATACGGAAACGGCAGGCTCTGCGTAAGGGCCATAAGCGTCTGTGAGTGTCCCTTTTGTTCCATCGCTGGTATTGATGGCATACAGGATAGAGTTATCGGCCGGGTCGCTGGCGCCTTCAAAGCGGAAAAAATTCACTACCTCTACGTCTTCAGGACGGTAATGTTTTTCATTGTGCAATCCGAACAAACCTTTTTCTGTTACCTTGAAATCTTCTTCAAACCCGTCCAGGACCAGTTTGTTGAGACAGGAAGCGAGGGTTTTCATATCTTCTGTGCTTGCTTTGTTTAACATATAGGTAGTTTTTGTGTTTAAAAAGGGGTTAAATAAAATGACAGATGATAGATGGCGGATGACCAACGGCTATCGCCATCCATCACCCGCCATTTTAATTGTGTTTTTTATCAGGCTGTCTGTGAATCACGCAATCTTTTGATCTTGTCGTGAGATTTTTTAAGTTTAGCCTGCTGTTCTGTGATCAGGTCTCTTACATCGGTAGAAAGATCTTCATTCAACGCTTCCTTGTATGCTTTCTGAGCGGCATCTTCGCCATATTCACAGGCAGCAAGAATGGCTTTGCGACCTTTACCCGAGAAGGTGGCTTTTACATCCATCCAGGCACGATATATTTTTCCGCTTAATGTAGTTCCTTCAGCAGGATCTTCACCATTACGTTGTACATAACGGCTTAGTTCACTTACATAAGTACGGCTTTCAGAGGCCATATCGGTAAATAAAGAACGCAGGTCAGCATCATTTGTATCAGTTTCTTTGATTGCTCTTTCATAACCGGCAATGCGGTCATTGTTAATCTGCACCAGGTCATTTAATACGGTTGCATTTTTTTCAATGATAGTTTCCATATGCTTGTTTTTTTAAGTTATAAGAATTGTTGATTATCGCGCACATTCTTATAATTAGAAAAATCATACCACATCATGGAAAGAATGAATTTTTTGAAGAATCCGTTGTTTACAGGGTAAAAATAATAATGCCAGTTGCCTGGAGGGGAAAGCCTGTGTGATTTTTGTAGAAAATATTCCCTGTATAAATAAAAAACCCATCCTCGGTAAAAAAGGACGGGTTGTATAAACAAAATAAAACGTACGTGTTATTGCAGCAGCACTTTTTTACTCATCACTACGTTGGCTTGCTGATCAATTACTTTTACCAGGTATACCCCCTTTTTAGTTGCAGCCGGTAAGTCGACAGATTGGATCTGCCCCTTTCCTTTAACATTCGCTTCTACACGTAATGTTTGCCGGCCGAGTACATCAGAGATCAATATGCTGTATTTTCCCTGCGGCTGGTTAAACTGAATGGTAAATTGATTGGCGGTAACAGGATTTGGATAAAGCTGTATCCTGTTCTCTGAAATATCTTCTGTAGCAGCGATCAATGCCGGTACGGGTGTATATTTTTTAGTGTCGAGTAAATTACTGGTAGCCAGGTCGGCGCTGCGCCAGGGATTAGCGGATGCAGTTACGATCGTGGCTGCCCATGTTTTATTATCTACCGTATAAAGCGCGTTGTTGGTGGTAGCACTGGCAATAAGAATTTTATTACCGGTTCCTACGGCTGCACCATTGATCGTGAAATTCTCCGGCAGTCCAGATACAATACCTAAGTAAGTTGCTACTTTGGTTTCGATATCGATACGGAATACATGGTTGCGGGCCGAGAATACATATAAATTATTATCGTTGTCGGCGATCATGTCACCACCAAAACTGCTGCAGGAGTTATGGATCGATATGTTTTTATTATCCGGGTTATCTACCAGCGGGCCCATATCAGTGATAGCTGATTTTCTTCCCATGGTAAATTGTACCAGGTGATTACCATCGTTGGTCAGTGCATAACCATTTCCATCGGAAGCGATCGCCATGCGGGTAACGATATTGCTTTGATCGGATGCCTTCACTTTCAGGGCATCGATACCAATATCATTGATCACATATACTTTTAATGTTTTCAGATCGATATACCGCAGCTGGTCGATAAACATGGGTGTATAGTATAAGCGATTGTTCTTTTTATCGAAAGCGATAGCAGCTACACCGGTGCCAAATGCAGCATTGGCCTGGGTGCCGAAGCGCGCATCGGTTATGGGAGTGATAAACTGTTTTTTGGTAACGGCATCGTAAACAGGCTGGGTCGCATCATTGCCATTTAACAATACATCGCTGTAGGCGTTGGTATGAAGGTCTATTTTACGAAGTACGCTCCAGTTAACTCCATCTTTATTCAGATCAGTTACTACGTAAGCAAACCGGTCTGACTGGCTGTAAACGGTATGTAATAAAAGAAAGAAAAGAGAAGAAGTGAGTAGATTTTTTCTCATAAACTATCGATTTTGCGGGTGATGATTTCGGACAATTAAGTTACGATTATTTAAGGAGTGGAAAGGTAAATTTTGATGGGCGGAGAAGCGGGGTATTCCAATAATTCTCCCGCAGGGATGCCTATGTGAAACCTATGTTCCTATGATCCTATGTGGTAAAGATTACGCAAGACTAATATAGTTCTATTGCCGGTTGGCGTAGATTCACCACATAGGATCATAGGTTTCACATAGAGGTTCTGAATATCTGTATAGCAATGCTATAAAAAAACCCCCTGCCATTGGGCCAGGAGGTTCAAGGTATAAAAACCCTGAGCATGTCGATCGGAATACGATACTTAACGGATAACAGAGAGTTTACTACTGAGTATTTCTTCATCGCCTACTACCTGGATCGTATAAATACCCGGTTGAAGACGACCTTGATTATTAATAGAGATGCTATTGATACCTTCTGATAATTGGTTCATTTGTTTTAGTACGAGTTTGCCTGCACCATCGATCACCCTGATCTCGATATTCTTCCTGCTGCTGGTGTTGAGGCGGATCGTTACCGGGCTATTACTTACAACCGGGTTAGGGCTTAACAGGATGCCGGTCATGCTTTTCTGATCGCGGCGGATCATGATCACATTGCTGTAACTGTATTTTCCATCGATGTCCACCATTTTAAGACGATAGTAGAAAACATTTTCACTGCTGGAAGAAAGGTCATCGCTGTACTGATAATTCATCCGGGAAGAGCCTGATTGTGCAGGACGTGCACCTTTCACGGTAAAATCTTTTCCGTTGCTGCTGCGTTCTACTTCATAACGATCGAAATTCACTTCGTTCTCCGTTTCCCAGCTTAATAATGTCTTGTTGTTGTTATAGCTGCCGGAGAAACCGATCAGTTTTACAGGAAGCGTGATCTGGTTAGGGAAGTTGAAACAACCGATCCTTGAACCATATTGTCTTACCGGTCTGCCGATATTACCACCTGCATTATAATCATATCCCATACGGAAGGTGATAGCAGGAAGGCTACCATTATAGGAAAAAGAAGAAGCGATCTGCGAACAACGGCTAACACCATCTCTTTCACAAACCGATCCTGCAAAACCAGTCCAGCTATAGGTAGGGTCTGAGTAGCTATAAGGGCTGAGGTTTGTTAATGCATCAGCTAATACGATTGGGTTGGCAGCAGAGATCCTTCTTGCCACACCTGTTTCACGAAACCAGCTGCCTGCAGTACCAGTATTTACATTATTCGCATCATTGCCATCAATATCATAATGTACATAGTTGATATTGACCAGGCTCACTGAACTGGCAAAGTCGGCATTGGTATTATTATTAGTACCGGTTGAATTTTTGAAAAAAGTCATCGTGAACTGAACATAGCCGCGGCGATTGGTGCCATTCAGGTTTTGATCAGGTCCGATACGTGGTGCAAAATAGCTGGCGATCGAATTGTTGGATTGGTCCACAGCGGCATCATCGTCCAATGCATCGAGTGTAGCGTTGGAAATATCATCGATGGTGATCTCTGCGTTGATCGTAACATTGTTTACAACGGCCATATTGCGAAAGCGCCATACAGCATTGACGCCAAGATTATTTCCATTATTACCACGATTATACACACCGCCCTGGTGCCGGCTGACAACAGTGCTTCCGATGGGTGGACATACATCGATGGTGGAATTAGTAGTACAGGTATTTGCGTTACACGCAACAGGCGCCGGGGGTTGGGTCGGTTGACCCATAACGATCAGGGTTGATGATATGGCTATCATCAATAGATAAAACTTGTTCATGCTTCAGGTTTTATATATGAATGAATAAAAATTGCTCAGTTTAAGTCAAACTGGCTTTCCGGGCATGGATGCGGCATTGAAAGGATTGAGATCGACGTCTTTTACGAAGGATAAGAAAAATAAAGGTATTTGACACAACAGGTCGACAGGAAAAGCTTTCAGGAAGATGGAAACAGGCGGCGATTGTAATAGAATAGAATTAATTAGGGCCTTTTAGAAGGAGATTTGGATACAGTGACATCTTGTTCCGTAGATGGATAGATGTGTTTGAGAGGATAAAAATAATATCGCGATATCAATAAAGCAAGCTTTTTATTAAAATTTTTTATTCACTATAACAGAATGATTTATTTTTTTTCAGGCTGTTTAAACGGGAAATAAACCTGTTTTTGAAGGGGTAAATCGGAGGGTATTTCGGTAAGCGGATCACAGGCCCTGCTTTGTTCAAATAACTGTGCCGGAAGCGCCTGGTACAGGGCTGTGCCTTCTGTTTTCCAGGCCAGCATTTTATCGCTGACCTCTTTGATGATCTTACCAGGATTGCCGGCGACTACACTGCGCGCTGGTATTTTTTCTCCTTCTTTGATAAATGTCAGTGCTCCGACAATGCATTCATCTCCCAGTTCTGCATTGTCCATGATCACAGCGTTCATACCGATCAGGCAGTTCTTGCCGATGGTGGAGCCGTGTACGATCGAACCGTGACCCATGTGCGAACCTTCCTTTAATAATACGGTTACACCGGGGAACATATGAATGATGCAGTTCTCCTGTACATTACAACCATCTTCAATAATGATCTGTCCCCAGTCACCACGCAAAGCGGCACCCGGACCGATATAACAGTTTTTCCCGATGATCACATTGCCTGTTACCGCCGACTGCGGATGTACAAAGGAAGAAGGATGTACTACCGGTATAAATGGACCAAATGAATAAACCATATACTATTATTATGTCTATGTGAAACCTATGTCTCTATGTGCCTATGTGGTAAAAAAAACAGACTGGCGTAGGTTCACCACATAGAGACATAGGTTTCATATAGGGATTTCTACATCAGATTTTTGCTGGTTCTGAAACAAGTGCCTTTGAACATGGCGACAATATGTTCTTTTTGATTGGTGACGGTGATATGGTATAGTCCCGTCGATTTACCATTATGTAATTCCTTTGCTTCCGCAATCAGTACATCACCGACATGAACGGGTTTGATAAAATTGATGGCTGTATCCAGCGCCACGGAAAGATTATTGCGGTTATTGCAGGCAAAGGCAAAAGCACTGTCAGCCAGTGAAAAAGCAATACCACCATGAACGATCCCAAAACCATTGATCATTTCCCTGCGCACCGTCATTTTTATCTTGCTGTATCCTTCTTTGGTATCGAGTACTTCAATTCCCAGCCATTGCGAGAACAGATCATGTTTCATCATGTGATCCACGACGGCAGCAGCCGATTGATTATTATCAGGCATTTTAAATGTATTATTCTCCTTTAAAATTTGCTTGTCTTTTTTCCAGGAAAGCCTGCACACCTTCTTTGTAATCGGCTGTTTGTGCAGCGCGCTGCTGGAAAACATCTTCTTCCAGTAATTGCTGATCGAAGGTATTGGTAAAAGAACGTTGCAATACCTGTTTGGTATAGGCTAACCCAAGCGTAGGCATTTGTGCAAGCGTTGCAGCTATTTTCCAGGCTTCATCAGTGAAAATTCCGGCAGTAAAAACTTTATAGATCATACCGATCCGTTCTGCTTCTTCTGCACTGATCTTATCTCCCAGCATCATAATGGCGCTGGCTTTTTGCCAGCCGATCAGCCGGGGCAATGTATGTGTGCCGCCACTATCGGGGATTAATCCAATTTTTGAAAACGCCTGGATGAAAGAAGCTGTTTGCGCTGCTACGACGATATCACAGCACAAAGCAATATTAGCACCCGCTCCGGCAGCCACTCCATTCACGGCGGCTACAACTGGTTTTTCCAATGCTCTTATTCGGGATACGATCGGGTTATAATGCTCGGAAAGGATCTTTTTCATACCCGGACCATTGGGATCGGCTACTTCGGCTAAATCCTGCCCGGCGCTGAATGCTTTTCCTGCACCTGTGATAAATACACAACGGACAGAAGGATCGTTTTTACAAAGATCCAGTTTATCCTGCATCAGCAATGCCATTTCACGATTGAAGGAATTGAGTTTATCGGGACGATTAAGTGTGATAAGCCCGGTATTGTTTTTTATTTCAAACAGAATGGATGACATAGAGATAATTAGAGGTCAAAAGTAAAAATTCAAAAGCCAGGCTGACCCTGGTTTTATTTTTAATGGCACTTAAAATAATCGAACGGCTCTTTGCATTCATCACATTGGTATAAAGCCTTGCAGGCAGTGGATCCAAACTGACTGACAAGATGGGTATGATAAGAATTGCAGTGCGGGCATTGAATCGCTTCCTCCAGGGCAAAAGAACCGGGATGACAAACCAGTTGTTTCACATTCGGCGGAGCAATGCCATATTCTTTTAATTTCTGTTTTCCTGTTTCGGTCATCCAGTCGGTGGTCCAGGCCGGTGATAATGATTGCAGCACATTTACTTTTGAATATCCATTTTCCAGCAATGCCATTTTAATATTCATCCGTATCATATCCATAGCCGGGCAACCGCTATAGGTAGGGGTAATAACAATAGTTATTTCATCCCCATTGATTTTTACGTCGCGTACAATACCAAGATCGGTAATGGCAAGCACAG
>CAMLGR010000104.1 GCA_946479615.1 uncultured Bacteroidota bacterium
AAAGTTTATGAGTAATCAGCAAGTCATACCGCTAAGCGTACCCAATGTTTCCGGTAATGAATGGAAATATGTAAAAGAATGTTTGGATACCGGCTGGATCTCTTCTGTTGGTGCTTATGTTACACAGTTCGAACAAATGGTGGCCGATTTTGCCGGGGCGAAATATGGAGTAGCTGCTGTAAACGGTACCGCCGCTTTGCACATTTCCCTGCTGCTCGCCGGCGTGAAACAGGATGATTATGTGATATTGCCCAATCTTACATTTGTGGCTTCTGCCAATTCCATTAAATATCTCGGTGCCGATCCATTATTGATCGATGCCGATCCTGATTACTGGCAAATGGATCTCGACCTGCTGGAAGAATTCCTGGAAAATGAAACCGATGAAAAAAACGGTGAACTGATCTATATCCAGGATGGCCGTCGCATCGGTGCGATCATGCCCGTGCATATTCTTGGCAATATGTGCGATATGGACCGCTTCTTATCCATTGTAAAAAAATATCCATTGCCCATTGTCGAAGATGCTACTGAAGCATTGGGAACATCCTATAAGGGACAACATGCAGGCACGTTCAGCCCGCTGGGTTGTTTTAGTTTCAATGGAAATAAGATCATTTCTACAGGCGGCGGCGGTGTTATTGTTACCAATGATGAAGCGCTGGCCAAAAAAGCAAAACATATCACTACTACGGCCAAAGCCAGCGTAGATGAATATTATCATGATGAAGTTGGATATAACTATCGTCTTGTAAATATCCTCGCCGCTGTGGGTGTAGGACAAATGGAAATGCTGCCCACTTTTCTCAAAAGAAAAGCAGAAGTAGTCGCTTTTTACAAAAAGGAATTTGAAGGGGTAGGGGATATCCGTTTCCAGAAGGAACTGCCTGATGTAAAAGCAAATGGCTGGTTATTCACGATTCAAACGGATCAGCAGCAAAAAGTATTGGATCACCTGAATGCCAATAAAATTCTTAGCCGTCGTTTCTGGATGCCGATGAACAAACTTCCGATGTATAAAAATTGTCCGTATATACAAAAGAAGGACAATGCTGATTATATTTACAATACCTGTTTGAGCATCCCCAGTTCCACCAGCATCACCGACGAACAACTGGAGATTGTAGCCAGGGAAGTAAAAGCCGCTTTAGCCTAACTATGTATCTTTTTATCAAACGTTTTTTCGACATCGTTTTCTCGCTGCTCGCCATCCTGGTGCTGCTGCCGCTGTTTATTCCTATTATTATTTTATTATTACTGACGGGTGAGCATGAAGTGTTTTTCCGGCAGGACAGGGTAGGATATCAGAATAAGATCTTCCGGATCTGGAAATTTGCTACCATGCTGAAGAACAGTCCGAATATGGGAAGCGGCGATGTTACCACGCGCAATGATCCGCGGGTAACCAAAATGGGAACGTTTTTGCGGATCAGCAAACTCAATGAACTACCACAGCTTATCAATATCCTTACCGGTGATATGTCGTTTGTGGGTCCCCGCCCGCTGATGAAAGCCGGGTTTGACAGGTATACGGATGAGATGAAAGCAAAAGTATACCGCGCCAGGCCGGGATTGACCGGTATTGGTTCTATCGTTTTCCGCGACGAAGAACTGATCATTACCAAAAGCGAACTCCCTCCTCATGAATGTTACCGCCAGGTTATCTTGCCTTATAAAGGGGCAGTGGAAATCTGGTACCAGCAACATATCTCCTTTTTTACCGATTTCATGATCCTCTTTCTCACAGGCTGGTATATCGTTTTCTCCAATAGCCAGCTGGTGTATAAAATTTTCCCCTCTCTTCCCAAGCGGGATTTTTAATCTTCCTGTAGAAATAAAATAAAGTAATTTCGATTTGATATCTATGTGAAACCTATGTCCCTATGTGCCTATGTGGTAAGATTACGCAAGGCTATTATAGTTCTATGGCAGACTGGCGTAAGTCACCACATAGGCACATAGGGACATAGGTTTCACATAGTTAAATTCGTATCAGTATAAGCATGTTTAAATTATTTTCTAAATCGCCTAAGGCTGAGAAGTTTGATTATTCTGTTCTCAAAACAGATATGCATTCTCACGTATTACCGGGTATCGATGATGGATCGGATGGAATAGAGACTTCGCTCGAACTGGTGAGAGGATTGAAAGCGTTGGGTTATGATAAACTGATCGCTACGCCCCATATCATGTGGGATATGTACCGCAATACCCCCGAGATCATCAAGCGCCAGTTGAACCTGTTGCGCGAAGCGGTAAAAAAAGAAGGGATCGATATAGAGATCAATGCCGCCGCCGAATATTTCCTGGATGAACATGTCGAAGACCTGCTCCGTAAAAAAGAACCGCTTCTTACCGTGAGCGATAACAAAGTGCTCACCGAATTTTCCATGGCGTTTCCCTCTATGAATATCAAAGAGATCTTATTCGAAATGCAGATGCAGGGTTACCAACCCATCATCGCACATCCTGAACGATATATTTACCTGCAACGGAATAAAGAATTTTATGATGAACTAAAAGATATTGGTTGTATTTTTCAATTGAATATTCTTTCTCTTGGCGGGCATTATGGAAAATCAGTTAATGAACTGGCGCAATATCTTTTAAAGAACGGTTTTTATACACTGGCGGGCACAGATCTTCATCATGCAGGACACCTGGAAGGATTGGGTAGCTCCACCCTGGGAGCCGCTTTGCATAAAGGGATCGACTGGAGTAAATTTACCAATAAGGATTTGTAGGGAACGGCCTGTATTTCAGATTTATCAATTAATACTCAATACATAAGCATTCGGCCATCGAACTTTTTGATGGTGCCCGTTGTATTATTATCGTTATGAATGATTTCACGATCAAGGATCTCGAAAATCTTTCCGGTATAAAAGCCCATACGATTCGTATATGGGAACAGCGGTATAATTTTCTTAAACCGCAGCGTACCGATACGAATATCCGCTACTATAGCAATGACCAGTTGAAGACGATCCTTAATGTTGCACTCCTCACAAAATACGGGTACAAACTTTGTCATATCGATCGCATGCAACCCGATGAGATCTGTGCAAAGATCCTTACCCTCGATGATGCACAGGCTGTACAGGAGAGATTGGTCAATGATATGGTGCGGCAAATGATCGACCTGGAAACAGAAAAATTTGAAAAGACATTGAACCGCTTCATCGAAGCGAATGGAATAGAAAAAACAATCCGCGAAATCGTTTTTCCTTTCCTGGAAAAGATCGGTATTCTCTGGCAAACAGGACATATCATGCCGGCACAGGAACATTTTGTGTCCAATATCATCCGGCAGAAACTGATCGTTGCCATCGATGCAGTTACGCCCGGCAAAAAGACCGATAAAAAAATGGTGCTGTTCCTTCCCGAAGGAGAACATCATGAACTGGGATTATTGTTCCTCAACTACCTGCTCCGGCGACAAGGTGCTAAAGTGATCTATCTCGGAGCCAATGTACCGATGTCGGATGTAGAGAATGTAGTTGAGATGCTGAATCCCGATATGGCATTCATTCATTTGACCAGTTCCTGCCGTCCCAATTTCAGCTTCGATAAACTTGTGCATAATATTCCTGCCCATTTGTCTGGACTTACTACTGTCATTTCGGGATTTCCTACCCACAAATACCACAAGGAACTGCCAGACTGTATTTGCTTCAAAAAAACCCTCCAGGAGATAACTGATTTTATTTCAATGATTTAAGCGTAAAACGCTTGTCTTCAAACTGTTAAAGGATTTTAGTTTTTTCCCGGCATATGATTTGTTTAACTTTACTAAGTTAAAAATTAAACAAAACAATATGTCCTCAACAGAATTTGACAGAGTGCTGTTGCAAAACGCGGACTTTTTGAAGCCCTTTGCCATTAACCTTACAAGGGATAGTGAAGCAGCAAACGATTTATACCAGGAAACTTTATATAAAGCGCTGGCGAATCACGAAAAATATAATGCGGGTACCAATATCAAAGCGTGGTTGTTCACCATCATGCGTAACATTTTCATCAATGATTATCGCAGGAAAGCCAAGCAACGAACCATCTTTGATAATTCATCAAACGACTTCTTACTCGATCTTAACCAGGGAGCTGTTGCCAATGCAGCAGAAAGTGCATTGCGGATGAAAGAGATCACGACTGCTATCCACCAATTGCCTGAAATATTTAAAACTCCATTTCAATTGTATTTTGATGGATATAAATATCAGGAAATTGCTGATGTAATGAGTGAACCTTTAGGCACTGTAAAAAGCCGGATTCACTTTGCGCGTAAGTTGCTTAAAGAACGCCTGAGTAGGTATTAATCATCCTATCATTCCATGAAAGAAGGCAAGAGCGTCATAGTTATTGGCAGTGGTTTTGCCGGCCTTTCCGCCGCTTCTTTTATGGCAAGAGAAGGATGGCAGGTTACAGTTATTGAAAAGCACGATACTCCCGGCGGACGTGCCCGCCAGTTAAAAGCCAGTGGTTTTGTTTTTGACAGGGGTCCCAGCTTTTACTGGATGCCCGATGTGTTTGAAAGATATTTCTCCGTATTCGGGAAACAGGTAAGCGATTATTATACGCTTCATCGTTTGGATCCTTCCTATCGTATTTACTGGAATGATGGTGTTACCGATATCCCCGCAGATATGCAGGGTTTAAAAGATCTGTTTGAAACACTGGAACCCGGCAGCGCGGCCAAGCTCGATCAATATCTCGAAGGCGCTGCTTATAAGTACAGGGTTGGTATCAACAGTCTCGTCTATAAGCCCGGGCGCTCACTTACCGAATTTATGGATTGGGAAACGATCAAAGGCGTTTTCAAACTCGATGTGTTTACTTCCATTAAAAAACATATCCATAAATATTTCAAACATCCCAGGCTCCGGCAGATAATGGAGTTTCCGGTCTTATTTCTTGGCGCTTTGCCAAAAGATACACCGGCTTTATACAGCCTGATGAATTATGCCGATATGCAGGGCGGCACCTGGTATCCCGAAGGGGGAATGTATTCCGTAGTAAAAGCCATGCACGAATTAGCTGTTGAGCTCGGGGTGAAATTCCAGTTCAATGAAAATGTACAGAAGATAGAAATTGAAAAAGGCGCTGCCAAAAAAGTGATTACAGATAAAGGCGGGTATGAACCGGATGTAGTGATCAGCGGGGCTGATTATCATTTTACCGAAACATCTTTATTGGATGCTTCCTCCAGAACGTATTCCGATACTTACTGGAATAATAAAGTAATGGCGCCTTCCTGTTTATTGTACTATATAGGATTGAACAAAAAATTAAAGAATGTTGCGCATCATTCCCTGTTCTTCGATGTTTCTTTTGAAAAACATGGAGAAGAAATATATACAAAACCAGGCTGGCCATCCGATCCATTATTTTATGTAAGTATTCCTTCACTGACGGATACAAATGCTGCACCGGCCGGGCAGGAGAGCCTTGTGTTCCTGGTGCCTGTTGCTTCCGGTTTGCAGGGAGATACAACTGAACTGCGCGATCAGTATTTCAACAAAATCGGAACAAGAATGGAACAACATACCGGCGAATCTTTTTTAGATTCTGTGATATATAAACAATCTTATGCGGTCAGTGATTTCGTAAATGATTACAACTCTTTCAGGGGGAATGCTTATGGCCTTGCCAATACCTTGCGGCAGACAGCTATTTTCAGGCCATCCTGCCAAAGTAAAAAAGTAAAGAATATATTTTTCACCGGGCAACTGACAGTGCCGGGACCAGGTGTGCCGCCGAGCCTGATCAGCGGGGAAGTCGTAGCTAAACAGGTAGTAAAGACATTTGGATAAGCAGTAACTTGAAATATGATCGATCTGTTTCATAATGTAAGCCAGGATTGCAGCCGGATCGTTACGGAGAGATACAGTACTTCATTCTCTTCTGCCATCCGCCTGCTTCATAAAGATTTGAGGACACCCGTCTTCAATATCTATGGCTTTGTGCGGTTTGCCGATGAGATCGTCGATACATTTCATGATTATGATAAAAAGATATTACTGGATGAATTTAAAAAAGAGACTTACGGTGCGATCGAACGCGGCATCAGTTGCAACCCTATTCTCAATAGCTTCCAGTGTACAGTCAACAGGTATAATATCGGCAGGGATCTGATCGAAGCCTTTTTCGAAAGTATGCAGATGGACCTGAACTGCCAGTCCTACGACCAGGATCAATACCGGGATTATATTTATGGATCGGCAGAAGCAGTAGGTTTGATGTGCCTTTGTGTTTTTTGCGAAGGCAGAGAGGAGAAGTATGAAGAACTGAAGGGGGCTGCCCGTTCATTAGGAGCGGCTTTCCAGAAAGTAAATTTTCTCCGTGATATCAAAGCAGATTACAATGGGTTATCGAGGATCTATTTTCCCGGCTGTGATTTCGACAACTTTACGGAGCAGCAGAAACTGGATATCGAAAAAGATATACATTCGGATTTCGATAATGCCTACCACGGCATTTTAAAATTGCCCCTGAAGGCGAGATTTGGTGTGTATGTGGCATATAAATATTATTTATCACTGTTCAGGAAAATAAAGAAACTGGAACCTGCCGGTGTATTGGAACAACGGATTCGTATTCCCAATTACCGCAAACTGATGATCATTTTAAGAGCAGGTGTAAAAAATCAACTTCGGTTAATCTGATATGGAACCACAGGTAATATTGGTAGATGAAAAGGATAAGGTAATGGGCGCTGCGGGTAAACTGGAAGCGCATAAAAGAGGATTGTTGCACCGGGCCTTTAGTATTTTTGTATTCAACCGCAAAGGCGAAATGCTGCTGCAGCGAAGAGCGCTCAATAAATATCATAGCGGTGGTTTGTGGACGAATGCCTGTTGCAGTCATCCATCACCCGGAGAAGAAACCGGCGAAGCAGCATTGAAAAGATTGAAAGAGGAAATGGGATTTGAAACGAAATTGGAAAAAGTATTCGATTTTGTATACAAAGTCGAATTTGAAAACGGGCTGACAGAATACGAATTCGATCATGTATTTACCGGAGAGTATGATGGCGAGATCGATTTTTTCAAAGAAGAAGTAATGGATTATTGTTATAAAAGTATGCCGGACCTGGCTGATTCCCTGCAAGATCACCCGGCAAGATATACCGCCTGGTTCCGGCTGGCCTATCCGCGTATTGAGTGCTGGTGGAATGAACGATATAAAAATAAAGTCGCCTGATGACTGTTGTTTATTACATATTGGTATTGCTCGGCACTTTTATAACGATGGAAGGTGTCACCTGGCTCACGCATAAATATGTGATGCATGGATTTTTGTGGTACCTGCATAAGGACCATCACCAGGTAGAACCCGGATTTTTTGAAAAAAACGATGCCTTCTTCATCATCTTCGCGATCCCCAGTATCTTACTCATCTTCTTTGGTACCTATGATAAGGTCTGGTGGATGCAGGCCACAGGATTTGGAATCATGGCCTACGGGTTTGCCTATTTTATTGTGCATGATGTGATCATTCACCAGCGGTTCAAATGGTTTACGCGCAGCAACAACGCCTATATCAGAGGCATCCGATGGGCGCATAAAATGCATCACCGTCACCTCGATCGGTTCGATGGTGAAAGCTTCGGGATGTTACTGGTAGCCAGAAAATACCGCGACAAGATCAAACGGGATAAGGCGCTGATGGCAGGAGATAAGAAAGTGGCGTATGCGCCGGAGGGGGAGTAGTGGTGGGTTTTAAGTGCTAGGTGACTTCTTTCTACTACTATGTGTGTATTCCTATGTATCTATGTGCCTATGTGGTAAGACTACGCCAATCAGTTCTTTTACCACATAGGCACATAGATACATAGGAATACACACATAGGGGGTTTTAATTTTATTTATCAGTATTGATTTACGATTATATCATAGCAGGGAGTGGATGTGCAGGACTAAGTCTTGCGGTGAAGATGGTGCAGTCGGGAGAGTTTGCCGATAAGAAGATATTGCTGATTGATAAGGAACAGAAGAACAGGAACGACCGTACCTGGTGTTTTTGGGAAATGGATCCCGGGTTGTTTGAGAAAATTGTTTATAAAAAATGGGAACAAGCCTGGTTTCACGGCGAGAATTATTCCAAACTGCTTTCTTTTTCACCTTATACGTACAAGCTGATCAGGGGAATCGATTTCTATAACTATTGTTTTTCCCTTCTCCGCCAGCAAAAGAATATCGAAATCATAGCCGGTGAAGTGCAGTCGATGGAAAGCAATGACAGGGAAACCTTTGTTGTTGTCAATGGACAAAAGCTCCATGCCGGGTATATCTTCAACAGCATTCTTTTTGAAAAGCCTGTATTGAAGAAAAAAGAATATTACCTGCTTCAGCATTTCAAAGGAATAATTATTGAAACGGACCAACCTGTTTTTGATCCGGCAGCAGCTACGTTGATGGACTTCCGCGTAGATCAACAGCATGGCACCAGCTTCGTATATGTCATGCCTTTTTCTTCTACAAAAGCCCTTGTTGAGTATACTTTATTTACAGGAGAATTATTGCAACCGGAGCAGTATGATAAAGGATTGAAGCAGTATATCAAGCAATATATTTTTGATGGACCTTATAAAGTAACCGAAGAAGAATTTGGAGTGATACCAATGACAAATCACCGGTTTGCTACGCACCAGCATCATATTATAAATATCGGTACAGCTGGTGGACAAACAAAAGCCTCGAGCGGGTATACTTTTCGTTTTATTCAAAAACATACTGCTGCTATTGTCGGGCAACTTATAAAGACGGGCAAACTTTTACCCGGTCAGATACGAAAAGAGAAAAAATTTCACTTCTACGATGGTGTCTTACTGAACATCCTTCATCATAAGAAATATCCCGGCAGGGAAATCTTCACCGATCTCTTCAAAAAGAATAAACCCCAACAGGTGTTGAGGTTTCTTGACAATGAAAGTTCTATTAAAGATGAATTAAAGATCATTTCTTCTCTTCCCACGCTGCCTTTCTTTAAAGCAGCCCTGCAGCAACTATAACACGCACCCGCTCTCACTGGTCGGGGTCCAATTGCATAAACTCCCTCTTCACCGCTTTCAGCATACTGAATAATTGTGCTACCTGTATCAATAGCATTACTACCAGCGCCAATAATACATACCAGGGCAATTTTACCGTATCGATATTGGTAATATTCTGAAACTTCTGCAACTGCCATCCGGCCAGTGCGGCGCCGAAAGCCATTCCTACCAATAAGAATGATATCAGGGAGTATACTACTTTCATGAACATGATCCGCATCGTGGAATAACCCACTTTGAAATTTTCAAAGATCGCTGCGGGAATGATCAATACTAAAGTGATCCAGCTCCAGTTTTTCCCGAACCAGCTATCGCTGAGCGCCAGGTTGAGAACAAGGATCAATACGATTGAAAGTAATCCCCAGGGGAATAGCAGGAAGGTGGAAGGCTTGCCGGAAGGTATGGTTGCCATGCAGGAGGTTTTTATAAATATAATAAGAAATAAGGAACAAAAAATAAGGAATGAGAAAGCGGGCAGTCTGAGCACTGTACTTTCTCATTCCTTATTTCTTATTTATCTGCCCGTCTTTGCTTTTCGAATTTTATCCAGATATAGTAATAGAAGATCGTAATAGCCAGCATTACCAATGGCGGTACCAGCAAACCCGCTTCATCTCCCACAAAAGCGCGGGAAGCAAAAGCGCCGATATAATTGAACGTAAGCCCTGCAAAGACCCATTCCTTGATGCGCTGATACTTTGTCTGTAGCAGTACCAATGCTCCGAGGATTTTCGCTACTCCGAAAAATGGCAACAGGTATTCCGGGTAGCCGAGGTGAGCCAATACATCTTTGCCCTCCTGCATGCGAAGGATGCCACCCATACCATCCATGATCAATGCGGCCACATTAAGTAGGGTCAGTATCCAGTAAAGTATCCTGGTTGTTTTTGGTTTCATATCAATTAATTTTAATTGTAATCGTAATTTACCATCCATTGTACACCGAATTTATCGGTAAACATTCCGAAATAAGCGCCCCAGAATGCTTTTTCCAGTGGTACCGTGATCTTGCCTCCCACAGAAAGACCTTTGAATAATTTATCTGCTTCGGCTTCGCTGTCAGCATTGATGGATAAATAGAAATTGTTACCCATTGTCAGCGGGTGTCCCATCGATTCCAGTGCATCGGTTCCCATCAGGATATTTCCCTTGCCGATCGGCATGGAGATATGCATGATCTTATCGCGGTCCCCGGGAGCTACTCTGTCTGCTTCAGGAGTATCTTTGAAACGCTGAACAGTAATGAATTCTCCTCCGAATACCGATTGATAGAAAGTAAAGGCTTCCTCGGTATTGCCTTTGAAATTCAAGTAAGGATTTACAGTTGCCATTGTTTTATTTTTAAATGTGCTATAATTTATTTTATTTCTTTCAATTCTTGTTTACTACAGCGGCTATTTTCTTTAACTGATGTATATGTCTTTGTGTATGATAGAGTATAAAATATATCCATTCCAGCCTGGTGAATTTATCAGAACGAGGCGCCTGGAAATCGAGACATAATACAGAAAGGTCCAGTGTGTTGATCGCCGTTATTATTTTTTCAAATAGTCGTTTCGATGAAGCCAGTAAAACTTCTTTTTGCAAAGGAGTTGTATCCGGTAATATAAAATCAGGTGAGTTCAGTTTCTTGTCAAAATCCAGGAACAGGTTCCTGATCGGCGCTACCCGTAAAGCAGGGTCCCTGTCGGACGGTGTGGTAGTCGCATATACCGCGGATGATATTTTGGATAATGATTTCAATACATGATCGATTACCTGGCCGGGTGTCCAGCTTCCTTCGAAAGGCATGGTATTGATCTGCTCCTGTGTAAAGGAAGCGGCCAATTCTTCAAACGTGGCGGCAGTCTGTTCCATCTCTGCGAGAAGCTGTTTTTCCATATTCTTTTTTTAATTTCAGAACCCGTTATCGATCACACTGCAAGTATAGTGTCAATATTTGAGTTGGGTGGGGTGCGAAAACGACTTAATAAGGGGTTGATTACGACAGCAGATTGTCTTAATTTCGGGAAAGGAAGTCAATCCCCCGTCATTTAATCTTCTTGTTATGAAACATATTTCCATCCTGGTTCCCCGTGGCGCAGCGGCGCTGGCCTGTATCGAAGGTTCATTTAAAGCCTTCAATACGGCGAATGATTTTTTAAAAGAGATGGACAAGCCTCCGCTTTTCAATATTCAATTAGTGGGACTTACCAAAGAGCCACAGGTGTATGATAAATTCTTTTCTGTACAGCCTGATATTACTATCCACGAACTTGTTCATACCGATTTGATCATTATCCCGGCCGTGAATGGAAATATGGAAGAAGTGATTGAAATGAATAAGGAATTTCTTCCCTGGATCACCCGGCAACACAGCGCCGGTACGGAAGTCGCCAGTCTTTGTGTAGGCACATTCATACTGGCATCTACCGGTTTGCTTGATGGAAAGAAATGT
The DNA here is from genome assembly GCA_946479615.1 of uncultured Bacteroidota bacterium. The sequence goes on from CAMLGR010000104.1 coordinate 11,493, forward strand.
GCCACGCACTGGATGGCGGTTACTGATTTCAAAAATATGTTTCCCGATATCGATCTTGTATCGGACAGGATCATCACTGATGAAAATGGTATTTATTCCAGTGGCGGCGCTACTTCTTTCTGGAACCTCCTCCTGTACCTGGTAGAAAAATATACGAACCGGGAGATCGCGATCAAAATGTCGAAGTATTATGAAATAGAGATCGACCGGAGAAATCAATCCCTGTTCATTATGTTCAAAGGACAAAAGGATCACCAGGATGAATCGGTAAAGAAAGCACAGGATTTTATTGAGAATAATTTCCAGGAAAAGATAACCGTCGATCAGCTTTCATCTTTATTTGCTGTGGGCCGCCGGAGCCTGGAACGGAGATTTAAACGGGCTACCCGCAATACGGTATCGGAATATATTCAACGTGTAAAGATAGAAGCGGCTAAAAAAGAATTCGAGACCAGCCGTAAAAATATCACCGAGATCATGTGTGAAGTAGGCTATTCCGATACCAAGGCATTTCGTACGATGTTCAAAAAGACAACGGGATTGTCACCGGTAGAATACAGGAACAAGTATAACCGCGAACCGGTATTAGCCTGATAACCTATGTGTGTATTTCTATGTACCTATGTTTCTATGTGGTAAAAAAGCTGACTGGCGTAATCTTCACCACATAGGAGCATAGACACATAGGTTTCACATAGGTTATGGTAATTCTTCACAGAGAAACCCCTGCCTTGTAACTACTCCTTTTATTTCTTTTGGGCAAATGCCCTTGTGCTTCACACGAAGTATCTTATCACAATCATCGAGGTCGAAATTGATCGTGCAACCGGGAAAATGCACCAGCAGGATCGCCAGCAATTCATTTGCCTGCTGTGGCTGCTGCACATTTGTTTTAAATACATCTATCGTATGTTCCATCTTCAGCATCTTTTCAGATAGTATTATACCCTTGTGTGAAATGCAAATGTATCATCCCGTTAAAAACAAAAGGGGGTGAATTACGCCAATTACAGGGGTTGATTGCGACAGCGAACTTCCTTAATTTTGAAGTTGATCGTTACAGAACTATTTACGACAGCAGCGAAAAAAATAAGTATGAAAACAATATCAATTTTAATACCACGCGGCGCTATACTGGGAAGTATCGAAGGACCAAGACAGTTATTTACGCAGGTAAATAGTTTTTTAACCTCGAGAGGTGAATCTCCGTTGTTTAAAATACAACTCATAGGTTTGACGAAAGAAACACCGGTCAGTGATAACCTGTATACGATTCATGCAGATGCTGTATTGAAAGATATTGTAAAAACAGATCTTGTTATTATCCCGGCTATCGATGGTGATATTCAGCAATCGCTTGAGATCAATCATGAATTCATTCCCTGGATCACCAAACAATATAAACAAGGTGCCGAACTGGCCAGTCTTTGTATGGGCGCTTTCATACTGGCATCGACTGGTTTATTAAAAGGAAGAAAATGCTCCACGCACTGGCTAGCGGCCAACCAGTTCCGCTCGATGTTTCCTGATGTAGACCTGATACCGGAAAAAGTAGTGACCGATGAAAATGGCATCTATTCCAGCGGTGGTGCATATTCTTACCTGAATTTGGTTTTATACCTGATAGAAAAATATGCGGGTCGTGAGCTGTCTATTCTTTGCGCTAAAGTATTTGCCATCGAGATAGAGCGTGACAGCCAATCAGCCTTTATTATTTTCCAGGGACAAAAAGAACATGAAGATGAACCGATCAAAAAAGCGCAGGAATTTATCGAGAATAATTTCCAGGATAAGATAACGGTGGATCAACTGGCTTCCATGTTTGCACTCGGGCGCAGGAACCTGGAGCGGAGATTCAAGAAAGCAACTTCCAATACCGTCATTGAATATATGCAGCGGGTAAAGATCGAAGCTGCTAAGATGAGCCTGGAATCTTCGCGCGAGAATGTGAATGAAGTGATGTATAAAGTAGGATATACCGATACCAAAGCTTTTCGTACTACATTTAAACGGATCACCGGTTTATCGCCGGTACAATACAGAAATAAGTATACGCGGGATAACTGATCGATGGGAAATTTATCCTCATTCTTTTAAGTAATCGTTAAAAGTTCGTGATAATTCCTTTGAAAGAAGGATCAACATCATAGCTTAAGTAGTTTTGATGCATAAAACCTGCTATGATGAAAACACCTGCATTGATTCTTGTGATCGCTGTTTCCTTATTCAGCTGCAAGAAAGAGAAGATTGAAAGGATCGAAATCCCCGTCACCCACTCCTGGTTATTGGATTCTTCTTTATTCGGGTATAATAAATTCCTCGTCAGTTCTTTCCCGTTAAATGATTCGGTACTGGCAGTCGCTAACCGGAACAATATCTGGTATGTGAATGCGAATCACCTGAACCGTTCGATCGAAGGAATATACATTCCCAATATCAGCAACATGTACTCCAACCTGTTTGCTCCTTCCCTGACAAAAACGATCAGTGCGGCTATCGCTGATCCCAATAAGCTGACCATCTTTACGACGTTCAATCCTGCTTCACCATTTGGTATTGCTTCTTTCTCCCCGGAATATTCTGCTTCTGTTAGTTCAGTAAAGGGTTTGCCGTTTCCTTCTTCCGTATTCAATAGCGGGTATCCGATTGTCCGTTCAAAATATATCCTTGCTCCAACCGAGATAGATTTCCAGGCAAAGAAAGCATATGCCAGTATTATTAAACTGGATACAACAGCAGTGATGCCCGGACAACCAGGTGTAAAAGTCGCTGGCAACAACAACCTGGTATTGGATCCCGCCCCTGGCACAATTGGTTTCAGTGATGGCGGTTATTTCTCCGCTTCCTATTTCGATAAATTCTTTCTTACCTATTATAACCAATTCTATCGCATCGATACACTCGGAAACATCAAATCATTCGGGTATAGCCCGGTAGGCGGACAGGCCGCTACGGTGCTGAATATGTTCCGGCTGAATAATTATTTATTTGCGCTGGGCAGCGGACGTTTCTTTATTTCCCAGGATGAAGGAGAAACCTGGAGCCTGTTCTTCGATGCCAGTACAAGTCCGTACGGAGGTATGAATTATATAAATGTAGGACATGATCTTTATGCTATACGCAATGCACAGATATGGAAAGTCACCATGAGTGGAAATACGCTTATGTATGCTGAACTGGATACGGATGGCCTGGAAACAAACCAGATCACTTCTATCAATAAGACAGGGAAGTATGTTTTTGTAACGACTTTGTCGGGTTTGTTTTACAGGGATTCGACAGCGTTTAATACGTTGAGACAGTGAGTTATTGGGTTGTGGCAATCTTTAGGTAGTGAGCTAATGATATAGAACACGGATGTAAGTGGATGGACAGATATTAATTGGATGGGTGTGGTGGGATTGGGTTGTTGATTTGATTGTGGCAATCTTTAGGTCATTAACTAATGATATAGAACACGGATAGGAGGGATTTGAAGGATATAAAGGGATTTGTTCCGGTATATCCGTTAAATCCGTTTCATCCGTGTTCCATTTGTTCCACATTCAGTTCCCCTGAAGCCGAAAGATTATTCCTGCGAAAGCGGCAGTACAGATAACATGGGCCACCTGGCAAAGAGTATGGCAAAGGCAGCAACAGGATTAATAAAAGATAGATTATAAAATATTTAATCCATTTATATCCGTCCATCCACTTCTATCCGTGTTCTATTTAGTTCTCTAGAAATCGAAAGATTATTCCTGCGAAGGAGGCAATACAGAAGATCTGCGCTGGCGCTCCAGTATTTTACGCGTAATAAATAACATGTACAAAAAATGATATTTAATTCCTTATCCTTCATTTCTTTATTAGCTTAGTAGCTGAAATCTCCTTTATGAAAAAACTATGGCGATACCTGTTCGCAGGTGGTCTGATCCTGTTATTCTTTCTCAATAGTTCTGCACAGGCTCCCACGCGTCAGCGCCGGGATAGTACACGTATTATTTCAGACAGTACCCGCCAGCCGAATGATACTACCCGCCGCCGGGGTCGTGGTATGTCATCGTTATTTGCTGATACCGCCAAACTCAACAGCAGCGACTACCAGTTGCAAATAGAAAAATCGTATGTCACCCTCGATAATATCGATACCAAAAGCGAACTCGGTCCGGCATTCTCCGACCTGAGAGAAAAGCTCGCCGATAATGATTCGGTCCTCGCGGTGATCAAAGACAATGTGATCAATAACGCACAGGCGCTTAACCTGCGTAATCTGCAGGTGTTCCGAACCCTGTTGCAGGACATTCAATACGATCTGAAAGACAGGAGACAATTACTGGATAGCACAGAAAAACAACTGAATGCATTAAGAAGCAGTTTACAGGTGCTGGTAGCAGATACCATCCTGCGGCAACTGCAAAATGATTCGGCGCTTCGCCTGCAATTCGATCCACAGTTAAAAGCGATGAGGGAAACATGGCGCTCCGCTACACGTCATCTCCGTCAAAGCCTTGCAACTGTTAACCAGTTGCAGACCTATGCTTCCTCCAATGCGATCACCAGCAGCCAGCTACTGGAAAAAGTGGGCAACCTGCAAACGCATTCCGCGGCCCGCATATTCGGAAAAGAATATCCCTATCTATGGGAAAAAGACACAGCCAGGCTTACCAAAAATGCAAGGTCCTCTTTCCGCAAGGCCTACAGTGCTGAAAGAAAAGCATTGCGTTATTATTTTAAGGACAGCGGACAAAAGCGATTGATATTATTACTGGTTGGATTTTTATTCTTTTGCTGGATCTATCTCAATATCAGGGCGCTTAAAAAAAGAAATGCACTGGCCAGTCTTGACCGTTCGGAATTCGAGTACCTGCCTTCCGGCTTTATCGTTTCTTCTTTTGTGATCATGTTTTGCATGGCGCCCTTATTCGATCTGCAGGCGCCTTCTGCCTATATCGAAGCGATGCAATTCCTGTTGCTCATCATTCTTACCATCATCTGCTGGAAGAAATGGCCGCGCAGGTTGTTCCTGTACTGGATAGCCATGTTTGTACTATACATTTTCTTCTCTCTTACTCATCATATGGCCGATCCCGGCTTCTGGCAACGTGGCTGGCTGATCTTACTGAATGTGCTTTCCGTTGTTTTCGGGTTGCTCTTCCTTTCCAAAATGAAACAGCACCTGCATTTCAAAGGCTTCCTGCGGTTCGTGATCATCCTGCATAATATAATGAATGTGCTCGCCATCATCTGCAATCTCAGTGGTCGTGTATCGCTGGCGCAGATGCTGGGTAATGCCGCCATCTTTGCCTTTATGCAGGCCATCGGGCTGGCTGTATTCAGCAAGATCTGTATCGAGGCGATCTTATTACAAATCATGACCAGCCGTATTAAGAAAGGGTTACAGGGAAAATTCGAATACCAGCATGTATTAAAAAGTTTCAGCCGGTTGATCCTGTTTATTGTAGTTGTATTATGGCTGATCGTATTTACGACCAACCTGAATATTTATAATTACCTGCTCAGTGGATTGATCAGGTTCTTACAAACCCCTCGTGACCTGGGCAGCGCTTCGTTTACACTCGGCGGTGTATTGCTTTTCTTTATGATCATCTGGATCGCACACCTGCTGCAGAAATATGTAGGTTATTTCTTTGGAGAGACCGGCAACGACGATGATATACAGAATAAAAAGGAACGTTCCCGGTTACTGATCGCAAGACTGATACTTCTTTGTATCGGTTACCTGCTGGCAGTAGCTGCTTCGGGTGTGCCGGTCGATAAGATCACCATCATCATCGGCGCAT
>CAMLGR010000105.1 GCA_946479615.1 uncultured Bacteroidota bacterium
ATCTTTTACCGATATATAATCATAATGGGCAGTAAAGCCGTGAAAGACAAAAAAGACAGGTAATAGTAAAAGCAATAAGGCCGTTGTTTTAAAAAACAGCATGCAATGTTTTTAAAACGATATCGGCGATGCAAAACCAGGGGTTGCCTTCATCAGCAACCTGCCGGCTGTTTAATAATTCTTCAGTTTCGATTTGATAATGGAATCTTTCTGGGCAGGTGTCCAGCTATGACTGTTATCATATACCGCATCTTCCCAACCTCCGTAGTTGGCATTGGGGAGTACGATGAACTTTTTACCAAATTCTGCTGATACCTGCTGCACATTGGCGGCCCTCTCCGTTTCTGTTTTCTTATCGAAAAGCGAGCTGAAATCGGCCAGGTTATCACCCAGCAAAAGAATGATATCATAATCCGCAGCTACCTGCCGGCGGCGTTCTTCTTTGCTGGAACCGGAAGATGCAGACCGGGTGACCAGGTGCTGGTTATCTGCAAAGGGGAAATGGTATGATTGCAGGTTGTGAAGTGTGCCGGCTCTTTCCTGTTCTTCGCGGTTGGTAATATAAAATATGGTAATGTTTTTCGAAGCGGCATAGGTAAAGAAACCCAATCCGCCGGGGATGGTATCGGCTATTCCCCTGCCTGTCCAGTCATGCCAGCTGGCGGCTTCATAATCTTTGCCCTGCATGGCCTGGTGAACGGCATAGGGACTGTTATCGAGAAAGGTTTCATCGATATCCGTAATAATGGCCTTCGGCTTTGTGCCGGTTTGTAACAAAGATTCATCTACGCGCCACCGGGCGATATTGAATGCCTGGATGCAAAGGGCCTTGTATTCCGCGGCTCTTTGCTGGAACAGCGATGACCATAGCTTTCCATCTGCTACCAGTGGCGCCGGCGGGGTGGAAACCGTTATTTGTTTAGGAGTTGTGCAGGCCGTAAAGAAAAGGAACAGTGTAAAAAGAAGGTGGTATCTCATACATGGTACATTTATTTAAACCAACAGGTTTGCAAGATAATAAATGCGCCGTATGTGGGGAGAGGGAAGTGGGAAATGGCGGGTAGCGGGTGCGTTGATCATTGTAACTAAAGGAACGATACCCACTTGCTACCAGCTATTCCCTTCCCGCCGGATCAGTTTTGATGCAAGGCTTCTTCAATTCCCTCACGCAGCTTTCCTTCCACTTCGGGTATCCAGGATGGCAATGGCAGATCGGTCGGTGCAATGCTCCAGGACCCGCTTCCTTCGTTGTGCATGCGGAAAATGATCCGGTTGCCCCTGTCATCTACAGTGTCTACAGAGAATACGTCCTTGTCGAGCTGTTTCAATTTCCTCAGGTTAAATTCGCGCAAACGTCCACCAGCTTTGATCAAACGGGTGAAGTGAACGACTTTGGTGAATAGTATTTGCATAGACGGGCTTTAAATAATGAGTTTATTCAGCATCAATTATTATGCTAAGTATTAATGAGATGGATAAAAAGTTGTTAACAAAATTGATCGTGTCCAATGTCTCTTTTCAAACGAAGTTGATGTATGAATCGTTTACCCCGATCGCATTTTACCAGTTGCTTAACGAAAACCCGGGATCAGCATCAATGCGGCAGATAATGCCATCAATCCATCCAGTATAAAATAGAAGAGAATATCTGAACTGTTGCGTATTGCCTTTCTGTACAATGCGACAAGGATCACTCCCGGTACTAAAAGAATGCCGACCGTGAGATAGCTGTACCCGTTTGTCAGTAGTAAAACGGTAAAAATGACAAAAGCGAGCAGTGATCCGGCAAAAAGATAATCGATCGAGCGGCTGCTGAGCCAGGTGATCAGGCTGCGGATGCCGATCGACCGGTCATATTCCCTGTCACGATAGTCAAATACGATGCAAATGGCATAGACCAGGAAAAAGCGGCTGGCACCAAACCAGTAAAAGTCGGGGGTCCACTTCGTATCGCTGACCTGCAAAGGCAAAATGGTAGTAACATACATCCAGGCAAAAGCCAGGAAAACGGTTTTGCCAAGCGCCACTTTGCGAAGAGCCCGGAACCAGGGGTGGGGAATTTTGGGAGCCGAATATAAAAAGGTGATCAAAGCGGCCAGCAATAGCCAGGGCCAGTGACTTAACAGGGGAAAACCAAACCAGGCCGAGCCGATCAGTCCGATGAAGAATAAAATGGGGTGGATGGAGCGGTTTCTTTTCAGCCATCGCAACCGTGAAGAATCCAGGTCGATATCCGGGGTGAGGTACCAGTGAAAGCTGTAACTGCAGACGGTCGCCGAAAATACAAATGCCATAAACGAAAACCCTGGTGACTTGTGCAGCAACAAATCATAGGTCTGGTATAGCATCAATACCGAACAGAGAGCGATGAATATATTACTGTAAACAAAAAAGTGAAATAACTGCCGGAAGAATCTCATTATTAAGGTAAATAAACAACAATAGGATCACTGGTAATGGTATCGCTGGCATTGCCTGCTTTATCAGTGACAGCAAAACGGAAAACAAGCGTATCGTTTTCAGTTGTACTTTCTTTCAGGAAATCCCATTTCTGTGTAAAAGATATTTCGCCTTTATCTTTTGCCGGAAATTCGGGAAGTGGAGTATCGAGAATATCTGCTTTATCATTATCGGAGGTGCCCAGTGGTTTCAGGTTCAATCTCACCCTTCTTGCTACAAAAAGACATTGGCTGAGATCGCCTTCTTTATCGAAATAATTGATACGGATGCGTAATTGTTCGCCGGAAGACACATTTTTTGAAGTGTAGTCCTTTATCTTAAGAAGAGGCTTGGTTTCAAACTTATCTTTGCCGCAGGCAACCATGAATACAGCGAGGAAACAGAGAAGTATAACAGGGATTGTTTTCATATTACACCCTTGAATTTAAATCAAATATAAACCATTTTGCCCAAGAAATCAGGTCATGAATCGTCAATGGAAAGATAAAATTTTTGCCCCGGGAGCCATTGACCGGGAGGATCTTGCACTGGAAATCTTCCGGTTCCAGTACGAACATAATACTATATATAAGGCCTATGCCGATGCATTGCGGGTACAGCCTTCGGCGGTGACCGATATTACCAGGATCCCTTTTTTGCCCATCCGTTTTTTTAAATCATACTCCGTTCAAACCACTTCTTTTCAGCCACAGGTAGTTTTTGAAAGCAGCGGTACTACAGGTACTATCAATAGCCGTCATCTGGTCAGGGACCTTGATTTATACAAGGAAAGCTTTACCCGCGCTTTTGAATTGTTTTATGGTAATCCTTCCGGTTGGTGCATTATCGGGTTACTGCCTTCTTACCTGGAAAGACAAAATTCTTCCCTGGTATATATGGTCAATGATCTCATCACATTATCGGGTCATGAAGCCAATGGGTTTTATTTGGATGAATTTGAAAAACTGGCTGCTGTATTGAAAGAGCTGGAAGCCCGGAAGCAAAAGACCTTACTGATCGGGGTCACATTTGCCTTGCTTGATTTTGCAGAACAATTCCCCATGCAACTGGAGCATACGATCATTATGGAAACGGGTGGTATGAAAGGAAGACGGGAGGAACTGGTAAGACCAACAGTACATAATATATTAACCCAGGCATTTGGATTGACGAAGATCCATTCCGAGTATGGCATGACGGAATTATTATCGCAGAGTTATTCAGATGGAAACGGCTTGTTCCGCTCACCGCCCTGGTTAAAAGTGCTGGTGCGTGATGAAGAAGATCCGTTGACGGTCTTCAATACGCCAACCTCAGGCGTCAGAAGCGGCGCTATAAATATAATAGACCTCGCCAATATTTATTCCTGCAGTTTTATTGCTACCGATGATGCCGGCAAAATCTTCCCCGATAACAGCTTCGAAATACTAGGCAGACTTGATAATAGTGATCTGCGTGGCTGCAGCCTGCTCTCGCTGTAGTTTTAGGGTGAACGATCTAAATTCTAAATTCATAATTCATAATTCTGAATTATGAGTTATGAATTTAGAATTATGAGTTATGATCCTTTCACCTAAACCAATCCGCGATCACGCATTATGCATCCACTCCCTGAACTGGGGCGCCATTTCCTGGCTGATAATAATGCAATGATTGATCTCGGGTATTGTGAGTTCCAGTATCAGTTTTACTTTTTCGTATGATTTAAATCCACGGATAAAATTGATGTTGACGATATACTGGCGGTTGGCCCGGAAGAATGTGGTCTGATCCAGTTCTTCTTCCAGTTCGGCCAGGTTTTTATCGGCCAGGTATTTTTTACCCAACCGATCCACAACATAGACGATCTTGTTTTCGGTATAAAAAAGCACTACATCGTCCAGGCGCAGGGAAATATTTTCCATTCCTTTTTTCACCAGCATGCGTTTCCTTTTGTGATTGCCTACATATTGCAGCAGGTTATTCAGGGAGTGATGATCGGTAAAATGTTTTTGCAGCATTTTATATTTCACCAGTGCCTTGGACAAACTTTCTTTATCAACCGGTTTTAATAAGTAATCGATGCCATTGTATTCAAAGGCATTCAGCATGAATTCATCGTACCCGGTAATAAAAATAACGGGGACACGGATATTTCCTTTATTAAAGATCTCGAACGAAAGGCCGTCACTTAGTTGCACATCACTGAAAATAATATCAACCGGGTTGGATTGTGACAGGTATTCTATACTTTCCCGTACGCTGCCGAGCCGGGCGGTGATCTGCACGTCATTAGCGACGCTGGATAGTGTAGTGATAAGACTTTCCATGGCAAGTCTTTCATCTTCGATAATTACTGCGTTTAACATGGCGAATGGGTTTAGGCGATTAGTGGTAGTTTAACAATAAAGCTTTCACGGGTTGTTTCAATCGTAATATCCTTCCGGAAAAGGATCTTGTACCTTGACCTGAGATTTTTCAGACCGATACCTGTTGAATTAACGGCATAAGGTTTTGGTTTTATGTTGTTGCTTACTTTCAGGTAATGTTCATTGATCGCGATATCGATGATCAATGGATTGGCTTCTGTAAATTCATTATGCTTGATCGCATTTTCTACCAGTATCTGTAAAGAACAGGGTGGTATCATCACGGCATCCGATTTATCGTTGAGCCGCTTGTTCAGTTCCAGTTTATTATCGTGCCTGATCTGCAGCAGGTAGAAATAACTTTCGATGAATTCCAGTTCCTCCCGCAACGGGATCAGTTCCCTGTTTTTATTGATCAGGAAATATTTATATACCTGTGCCAGCCGGTTATTGAATAAATGTGCCTGGGAAGGCTGGTTCACGATCAAATGATTCAGGGTATTGAGCGAATTAAAAATGAAATGAGGGTCCATTTCATTGGTCAATGCCTGCAATTCGGCCTGCGACCGTTCTTTATCCAGTTGATCCACGATCTCGGTATCCATCTGGCGTTCTTTGCTTAAAAAAAGTATTTCATAGATCAGGGTGAAGATGATGATCGCAGCTACGCAGGCGGCGAGAAAACGATATATTCCTGCCCAGCTGAATTTTTCTTTGGAAATGTGCAGCCATACTAATGCCGATAATCCACCTGTGCAGGCACCGTAAAGTGCGGATACAAAAGAAACCGTAGCGATTTTTGAAAAAGGATTGGAGAGAGGTTTGTATAAAGGACGTAACCGCACATGGATCCAGTTACATCCTACCCAGATAAAAGTGGAGGTAAGGATAAAAAATGCATTCGCTCCCAACAATTCAATAAATGAATAGTCAGGATAGGAGATGATCCCAGACACAAGAGGAAGACATATTCCCAATACGGGAATAAAAATAATCTTTAGCAAAAGATCCTTGATCATAGCAACGGTTAGGGTTTACCTTGTCAGTTTTTATCCGGAGCTTTCTCATGTGTGTTATGATGGAACGAATTCCGGGTATAAAACTATCCGCACAAACTGTTAAGCAAGTGCCAAATTGTTTCACCTGCATGATTTTAATTACAAGTGGTAAGTAACTCCCCCAACTGGCCATTTTGAGAGATACCAGGTCTTACTATATGTGTATCAAACTAGATACCAAGGTTTGTCAGAATGCTGCTTCATTCATCATATTTCATCGTTCACTCTTTTCGTTGCATGAAGGTCTATTCAGCCAGCTCCTTAAAATCATACCTCAGCCGGCATTATTCATGCTTTGGTGAAAAACAAGTGTTAGCCTGAAACTTCTTGATGCAACTTGTTGCCTTTTCGGATTAAAATCAAAACAATAAACTGCAAAAAATGAAACAAATTCTATTGTTTTTTGCGCTGTCATTATTTGTGTTGGAAGTGACAGGGCAAACAAAAACACTCACAGGGTTGGTTCGGGATGATAAAGGAACCCCCATTCAATCAGCTTCGGTTTTTATTAAAGGAACATCTGTAGGTACCGTCACCAATATTGACGGTGTCTTTTCATTTTCTGTTCCGAATACAGCCAGGACGCTGGTCGTGTCCTCTGTAGGATTCTCCCAGGTGGAAATTGCGATCGGTAAAACCCTTCGCTTCGATGTGGCCCTGACTGCCACTAAAGAAACAGAGTTGCAGGGCGTAGTGGTAACGGCACTTGGTATCACCAAAAACCGCCGGACACTGGGTTATGCTACCCAAACTATCAAAAATGAAGAGATCGCCGACAAAGGCGATGGTAGTTTGCTGAACGCATTGCAGGGTAAACTGGCTGGTGCAGAGATCACAGGAGCCAGCGGCAGTGCCGGTGCGTCTACGAATATCATTCTTCGTGGTATGACCTCTTTTTCGTTTAATAACCAGCCATTGTTTGTGATAGATGGTGTGCCTATCAGTAATGATCTTGACCAGGGTACGATTCCTTTGTACACCGATCAGTCAGCTAACCGCTCGATGGATCTTAATATTAATAATATAGAAAGCGTGAATGTCCTGCAGGGTCCTGCGGCCGCGGCCTTATACGGTTCACGTGCTTCCCGCGGCGCTATTATCATTACTACTAAAAAAGGAAGTGGTAAAAAGAATACGGTCAATGTTACCTATAATAGTAATTACAGTACACAAAAAGTGTATGGCTTCCCTGAATTGCAGAATGAATACGGACAGGGAGCCAATGGTATCTTCAGCTCTATTTCTACTTTCTCGTATGGTCCCCGTATCGGAAGCACACCTTCACTGGCCAATGGCCTGATCGTGCCCCCGGGTCAGAACCCCGTGGTAAATGGTGTACGCTATAATCCAGGCGACATTATTAAATACGAAGCATTCCCAAGCAACCTGGAAGATTTCTTTGAAACAGGCAGCGTGTTCGAGAACAACCTTACCATCAATTCGGGAGATGCCAAAAATAACTATGGTCTTTCTGTAGGTAACTCCAAACAGGAGGGTATCCTTCCGAATTCTTCCTTTAAAAAGACGAATGTGCAGTTTTCTGCAAGCGCCACTCTTACTGACAGATTGAGCATTAAAGGAACAGCTACTTATTTTAATACCATACAGGATGGCATCACGCAGGGTGGTAATGGGGCTTATAGTTCTATTGCCCGCCTGTTCGCTACTCCGCGCAGTATCGATATGGGTTATTATAAAGAACATTATACCACGCCGTCCGGTTATAACAACTGGTATGTGCCCAATGTATACAATACAGTAGTAAAAGATACTGTGAGTGCAGCCGACAACCCTTGGTTTGCCGCTTACAAGAACCCGATCAAAAGCAACCTCTCAAGGATCATTGGTGCACTTACGCTTGGGTATGATGTGAACAACTGGCTGAACATAAGTTACCGTACCGGTATCGATGTGTATACCGACAGGAGAAAAAGGGTAACAGCCATTGGTTCCACACAGGTAGTAAGAAGTACGTATTCCGGTGCATCAGGTACAACTACCGGTGGCATCATGGAAGATGAATATTTCAGAAGTGAACTGAATGGTGACCTGTTGATCAATGCAAAGAAAAACGATGTCTTCATCGATGGATTGAATGTTAACTTATTACTCGGACAAGGTGTGAATCAGCGTGTGTTCCAGAATGTATCGCAGGTGGGATATGGACTGACCGTACCCGGGTATTATAATATTACCAATTCTACCAACCTCAGTCTTTCCAATGAATATAACTCGATCCGCAGACTGTGGGGATATTATGGTCAGTTATCATTGGGTTATAATAATTATGCGTTCCTGGAATTTACTGCACGGAACGATCGTTCTTCTACGCTGCCTAAAAAGAACAATAGTTTCTTCTACCCGTCGGTATCAGGCAGCTTTATATTCTCTGATGCGTTCAAGATCAAATCAGATATTTTATCATTCGGAAAAGTAAGATTATCGTATGCAAAAGTGGGTAATGATGCAGATCCTTACCTGTTGAGTAATACATACCAGTCGGCTTCTTATGGAAATAATGTGGCTTCGTATTCTTTTCCTTATGGAAGCGTATCGGGTTTTGGCGCCAACAGCACGATCGCCAATCCTGATCTGCGTCCGGAATTCACCATTTCCAAAGAAATTGGTATAAGCCTCGGGTTATTTAAAAATAAACTGAATATCGACGCTACTTATTATAACCAGTTGAGCAAAGACCAGATCATCAGTGTCGCGGTGCCGGGTTCTACAGGCTATTCTACCAAGATCGCAAACCTTGGACGTATGACCAATAAAGGTGTTGAACTGACAGTAAGTGCAACACCGGTGAAAACAAAAGATTTCTCCTGGACATTGTCAGGTAACTTCTCGCAAAACCGGAATAAAGTGATCGAGATCGCTCCCGGTGTTACCAGTTTTGGTTTGACAGGTACTGTCAGCTACGCCGGTAATATTCCTTCCATCATTCTTGGCAAACCTTATGGTGTCATCACCGGCGGTAAGTTTATTACCAATGCCAATGGCGACAGGCTGATCGATTCAACTACCGGCTCTTACCTTGGATTCGTGGCCGACCAGATCATTGCTGATCCGAACAAAGACTGGATCGCTGGTTTGACCAATACGTTCACTTACAAAAATTTCACCGTATCGGTATTGGTGGATTACAAGAAAGGCGGCGATATCGAATCGTTTACAGTAGCTGCATTACGTGCCAATGGTTCTTTAAAGGAAACAGGAGTAGACAGGGATCAACCAAAAATCTTACCCGGTGTGATCGATATGGGTAATGGAAAATACAGGGAGAATAATATCCAGATCCCTGCGCAGACTTACTGGAACGCCGGTTTTGGTGCACAAACAGGAAGTGCGAACTCCAACGAGTTTGTTGTATTTGATGCCTCCTGCTTCCGTGTCCGTGAACTTTCTCTTAGTTACGATATGCTGGGAAGTAATATCAACACGAAGTTGATCAAAAGCATACGCCTGACCTTATATGCGCGTAACCTGTTCTTCTATGCGCCTAATTGTCCCGTCGATCCTGAATTGAGTACACAGGGCGCCGGCAATGTGCGTGGTATGGAATTATTGAGTGCGCCCAATACAAGGAATATGGGAGCGAGTATCAGGGTCAACTTTTAACCGATTGTAAAAACAATAAATTATTATAAAATGAAACTAGTAAGAATACCGTTGATATTATTAACGTTATCCTTGTTTACTTCCTGCAAGAAATCGTTCCTGGATGTAAATACGGATCCTAATAATCCAACCGATGTGCCTATCAATACGCTGCTGCCGGTATCGTCGGTAGGTATTGGCTGGGCCAGCAGCAATGAACTGGGAAGAACTGCTGCGATATTGATGCAATACAATGCCGGCATATCCGGTAACGCCTCCAGTTATGACCAGTGGATATTGAGTTCGCTCGATAACCAGTGGAACTCTGAAATTTATGGTGGCACATTAAATAACCTGGAAATACTGTTGAGTAAGACTGAAGGTACCAGTCCTGCATATTCAGGTATTGCCAAACTGGAGAAAGCGTATATCTTATCTATGGCTACTGATCTCTGGGGCGATGTTCCATATACAGAAGCCGGTAAAGGATTGATCTATCCGCAACCACGTTTCGATGCACAACAGGATATTTATTTAGGGAACAGCAGTAAAGGGGTGCAAAGTTTATTTAATCTTGTACGCGAAGCCCTTGCCGATCTTGACAAACCTTCTGTCAGAACTCCCTCTACCGATGATATCATTTATAATGGTAATCTTGCAAAATGGAGAAGAGCTGGTAACTCCTTGCTGTTGAAATTTGCGTTGCAGGTATCCAATGTAGCGCCTGATACTACCAGAAATGTGATCAATGGAGTGCTGGCCAATGCAGCCACCTCACCCTACATTGATGCGCTGGATGGATCATTGGACCTGAACGTACCTTTCACTGCCGCTAATCCGAATGCTTATTACCTGCAGGATTTTGGCGGTTCCATTCCCAATACAGAAATGCTGGGCAATCGTTTCCTGGCACTGGAACGCACGTTGAACGATTCATTACGTTTATCTAAATTCTATACGGCACCAACCGGTCATTTTGTTGGGTATGATAATGCATCTCCTTTTGCTGCACCGGCACAACCCACACGTTCTGTGTACGGGGTTTATGTAGCAGGTGCCGCCGGTGAAGCGCCTGTGCGTTTGCTGACTGCTTTCCGTAATTATTTTATCCTGGCAGAATCGGCCCTGATGTTCGGTACTACGGGCGATGCAAATGCTTATTATCAAAATGGGATCAAAGCTGCTATGAAATCGGTTGGCATCTCCGATGCAGATATCACGGCTTATTTCACAGCGAATCCGGCAGTGGTAACATTGACAGGTTCACAAGCCGATCAACGGTTACAGATCCTTACGCAGAAATATATCGCTTCGGTGGGTAATGCGATCGAATCGTATAATGATTACCGCAGAACGGGTTTGCCCGCATTGATCAAACCGCTGGTTACTCAGGGTGATGATCCGAACGTATTCCCCAAACGCTTCCCTTATGTTTCATCGGAAGGTGATGCAAATCCGAATCAACCTAATCCAAGACCACTTACCAATGTAAAAGTGTGGTGGGGACTTTAAACTGATTATTTATTTAAAAAACATTCTTTATGAACCGAATTGTTTTAGCAGGGCTCTTGTTTATCACAATGCTGTCTGCCTGCGATAAAAATAAAAAATACGAAGGGCTCGATAATACATCACCCAAATATCCTGTCACCGTATCGAATCTCTATGGCATTTTCACGTATCCCGTGGTAGCTACATCACTGTCGGGTGGGGGTGCTATTACGATCACGCTGAATATTCCTGCCAATACAGGCAGGACCATTAAAGAGATCACGCGCGTGGCATTGGGAACTTCCGGTGCGAATTATGTCGTAGCGCAGCGCACGACTGGCCTGTATAATTCAGCGCCGATACCAGGCAGCGGTCTCTCCGCCACTTTTACGACTTCACTGGCCGAGTATACTACCAAAACCGGCCTGGCAGTAACAGTAGGAGGAACAGCCACCAGCTTTCTTGCGCGCTATTTCTATTTCCTGGTGACGCTGGATAACGGTGAACAGTTATTGACTGAAGCTGTGCGTGTATACGTGCAGGCGTAATAGCACTGGTTGAAAATACTGTTGAATGTTAGATGTTGAATGCTGATAGGAATTAAGAGCAAATGGTTACGCCCAATAACCGCGAACTCCGGAATCCAGGTAAGCTGAACGCATCTAACATTCTTCATTTATAAATAACCGGGCAGGTGGTCCGGTAAGAAATATTCAGGGTTTGGAAAAAATACAGGCTTTATGCAGGTTTTTTAGTGGCTTGTTTTCATGATTGGGTAATTCCTATTCATGTTTCAGTTAATAACGGCTGTAAGCATGAAGCATACGGTAACTATTTTTTGTCCTTACCACCAGATCGGTCCCCGAATAACTAAATGATGATCTCCAACCGGCCGGTTAATGCCTCTCAAACTACTGTAAAACAAGGTTGGATGTTTTGCAGCCATAAAAACCAAAATATATGCAGATGAAACCATTATTATTATGTTGTGTCTTGTTTCTTCTCAGCACTGTTGCCTGGTCACAGCGGGAAGTAACGGGACAGGTGCTGGATGATGAGAACAAAGCGCCGTTGCAGGGCGTTAACATTTCCGTTAAGAATACAAGAGTAGGTACAGCTACAGATCAGGATGGACGGTTTAAACTCTCTGTACCTTCTAACGCCAAAACGCTGGTATTTTCTTTCAGTGGATTTGACAGCAAAGAAGTAACGATTGGCAGCAATGATCAGTACAGTGTATCGCTGGCCAAAAACGTACAGGCATTAAATGAAGTGATCGTTGCCGTTGCTTATGGTGAACAGGAAAAAAAGAAATTGACTGGTTCCGTTGGTAAAGTATCCGGCAAACAACTGGAAAATGTACCGCTGGCTTCTGTTGACCAGATATTGCAGGGGAAGGTAGCTGGTCTTCAATCCGTGGCTACGACAGGTCAGCCGGGAGCGGCCCAGCAGATCCGCATACGGGGTATCGGTTCTATTACCGCTTCTTCTTCTCCTTTATTTGTCGTGGATGGTATGCCGGTGAATACGGGTGATGCAAGCAGTCTTACGAATTCCAGCAACCTGCTGGCCAGTATCAATCCCAATGATATTGAAAGCGTATCGGTATTAAAAGATGCATCGGCCGCTTCGATCTATGGATCACGTGCGGCTAACGGTGTTATCATCATTACTACTAAAAAAGGTAAATCAGGTAAAACAAAGATCCGCCTCGATTCAGAAGCGGGTTTGAATGATATCGCCTATAAACCCAATATGGGCAAACCGCTTAACAGGCAGGAAGTATATGACCTGTATTCCGATGGTTTGATCAATTATGGTTTTGATCCTTCCGATATACCGGATATCATGAATGATAATTTCGGGTACAATACGGATGCCGATTATAACTGGCTGGACCTGGTGACACGGAAAGGACAACAACAGCAGGTAAATCTTTCTGCATCCGGTGGCGATGCCCGTACGCAATTCTTCTTATCCGGTGGGTTCTTCAAACAGCAAAGCCCGGTATATGGCGCTGACCTGAAAAGATATTCCATGAATATGAACCTGCGTCATCAACTGGATAAAAGATTTTTGGTCGGGCTCAACCTCAACCTTTCTACATTCAAACAAACCGGTGAATCGGAATCGGCTAACTTCCGTAACCCGATCCTGGCAGCGATGGGCTTATTACCCACACAGGAAGCATTCAATTCTGATGGTACACCGAACTATGATCCCAACGTTTTCACACAGATCTATAACCCGGTTGCGATCAGGCAATATGATAAGCTGGATAACCAGACATCCAAATTGCTGGGATCAACTTTTGTAGAATACAAATTACTTGATAATTTAAAACTGACTTCCCGTTTCGGCCTTGACTATAACAGCGTGGAAGAATATATCTACCAGAATCCTTACTTCGGTGATGCCAATTCATCGGGCGGTTATGCTGCTAACAACTACAGGCATATCGCTAACTGGGTATGGACCAACCTGGCTGATTATAACTTCCATGCCATGCAGGATAAGATCGATGGATCGGTAACTGTCGGGTATGAAGCGCAACGTTCAAAAACACTGACACAGGCCAATGATGGTAATGTGCTTCCCAAGAACAGGAGCCTGGTATATCCTAACCCCGCTGTACCAACAACCGCTTCTGTCGGTATTTCTGATTTTGCTTTTACCTCTTTGTTGTCGAGAGCGCAGGTCAACTACATGGGTAAATACAGTCTTTCCGGTAGTGTGCGTCGTGATGGTTCTTCCCGTTTTGGTGTTAACAACCGGTATGGTGTGTTCTGGAGTATAGGCGCTGCATGGAATATAGATGAAGAAGCGTTCATGGCAAATTCAAAGATCATTTCGGCGCTGAAGCTTCGTACTTCTTATGGTGTGAATGGTAATGCCGGTATCGGTAACTATGACTGGCGCAGCACGTTTGCCTTCTCTACAACTTATAACAGCCAGCCCGGAAGTTTCCAGAGCACAGTGGGTAATGCTAACCTGACATGGGAGCAGAACAAACCATTTGATGTAGGTGTGGACCTGGGTATCCTGAATAATCGTATCGTGATCGAAACAGATTACTATATCCGTAAAACGGATCAGTTGCTGCTTAATGAACCTTTATCAGCTACCAGCGGGTTCCTTACTTTCAGTAACAACGTAGGTGCGATGGAGAACAGGGGATTGGAAGTGACAATCAATGCTACAGCGATCAAAACGAAAGATTTCAACTGGACGGTCTCCTTAAATGGCGCCTGGAACAAGAACAAAGTAACGCGTTTGCGTGAAGGTGTGGATGAGATCATAGGTAATCCGTTCACATTACGGGTAGGCAGCGATGTGCAATCTTACCTGATCCGTCAATGGGCCGGCGCCGATGTCGATAATGGAGATCCGCTGTGGTATATCGATGAAGCAAAAAGCGGTACTACCAGTGATTTCAGCCAGGCCAAACGTGTATTATACGGAAGCGCTTCACCAAAGGGTTTTGGTGGTGTAAGTACTTCACTTACCTGGAAATTCATTACCCTCGATGCACAATTGAACTACCAGTATGGTAATAAAATATTCAATCAATGGGATTTCATCTTCGTGAGCGATGGAGCTTTCCTGGGATTGAATCATAACCGTACAGAATTACGCCGCTGGCGCCAGCCGGGTGATGTAACAGATGTACCCCGTTTTGAATATGGTAACCCGACTGCTTCCAATGAAGTATCTACCCGTTACCTGTACAAAGGAGACTTTTTACGTCTGCGTAACCTGAGCCTTAGCTTCCAGTTGCCGGCTTCACTGGCAAAGAAAGCAGGTATCGGCAGTGCCAAATTGTATGTAAGAGGTTCGAATATCTGGACAAAAACATTCGACAAGAATATCACTATGGATCCTGAACAACCTATTGGCGGGCTCACAGATCTGCAATTCTTTAATCCAAAATCATACACTGTAGGTATCAGTGTTGAATTGTAAAAATCCTTTGTGATCATTTAAAAGACTGAAACATGAAAAAATTTAGAATAAATATTGTTTATAT
Source organism: uncultured Bacteroidota bacterium (assembly GCA_946479615.1). Next base: position 14,964 of record CAMLGR010000105.1, read on the forward strand.
ACCGGTGCTGGCAGTATTACTGTTCTCGACCGGTTCCTGCCGGAAAGATTTCCTGGACCGTGAACCATCAGGAGGGTTGCCTACCGACCAGGCGATCAAAACCACCGATGATATGGAAACAGCATTAAGTGGTGTATATGCAGGATTGCGCAATTCGAAATTATACGGACGTGCAGTGCCGCTGATCGGCGACCTGCTGGCAGACAATGTATATATCTCCACTACCAACAGTAACCGTTACCTCGATTATTTCCAGGTAAACTATACGGTAACTGACGGAGATGCAGAAGGTATCTGGCAAACAGCGTACAACGTTATTCTCAATGCAAATAATGTGATCAACTGTTCTATCCAGGGCTCTGATGAGGCAGATGAATTTCGTGGCGAAGCATTGGCGTTACGGGCGCTGATGTATTTTGAACTGGTGAAATTTTTCTCGAAACCTTATACAGTAGATCCGAATGGAGTAGGAGTGCCATTGATCCTTACCAAGGATCCGTTTAAAAAACCGGCGCGCAACACAACGGCCCAGGTATATGCACAGATCGAAACGGATCTGAATGCAGCTATTCCTTTGATGGGACTGGAACGTTCTTCCGGTTATTTTTCCGCCGCTGCCGCCGAAGCACTGCTGGCGCGTATGTATGAATACAAGGCTGACTGGACAAATGCACTGGCAGCTGCAGAAGATGTCATTAATACCAGCGGGTATACATTGCTTACGGTAAACCAGTTTTCCAACTACTGGAGATCCAACACGCCGAGGAATGATGGTGTCGAAACACTTTTCGAAGTGGTGAATGACCTGGTAGGTAATGCCAACAATGATGCACTCGCTTATTTTTATGATCAGAATGGATATGGTGATGCATTGGCTGCGCAGGACCTGTATAATAAATATACAGCTACCGATGTGCGTCGCAGTTTGATTTTGACTTCCAGCCCGATCCGTGGCAATGTGAAAGTGGTCAATAAATATCCAAACACGACACAGCCCGATAAAGATGAAGTAAAGATCATCCGCATGTCGGAAGTCTACCTGATCGCCGCCGAAGCAGCTTATAATAAAACACCCAGCGATGAAACACTGGCCAAAGTATACCTGAATGCGGTGGCGACACAGCGTGATCCTTCTTTTGCAGGGTATACATCTACCGGGGCTGCATTGCTCAATGATATATTACTGGAAAGAAGAAAGGAACTGGCGTTTGAAGGTCATCGTTATTGGGACCTGGCGCGGTATAATATGAATGTAACACGGGTTAATCTTTCCGGTAACTACGGCGGTGTTCCTTTGACGATCGCCACAACTAATTACAGGAGAATACTACCGATCCCGCAATCTGAACTGGATGCGAATCCTGCCATCAGGACGCAACAGAATACAGGATATTAAAATAGTTTTATCTTTCTTTAGTGTGTGTATTGATTAGTAAGGCTGTTCTAAAAGAACAGCCTTTTTTTATGCTGTCTCTGTGACCCTCTGTGTATCCTCCGTGGACCTCTGCGTATAATTCTTGTCGGAGAGATTCTATTCATAAATTCTGAATACTTTAATCTGATATCTTACTACAGGGCATATACCACAGGGAACTACAGAGGATACACAGAGTACCACGGAGATAAACTGTATTTCAGTCACCAATATTCATGGTTAAGTAAATGAAAGAAGGGAAAAAAGAAGTTATAATTTACTTTTATAGCGGCAGTAAAAACCGGGTAGTGCAACCCGGTTTCTCATAAACAGTTTTCTCATGTGAACGGTCATAAAAAGACCAAAGCAGGTGGCTTT
>CAMLGR010000106.1 GCA_946479615.1 uncultured Bacteroidota bacterium
TGATTGATCCGGGATTAAAAAAAGCACAGGTGCAGGTATTTGGTAATAATGCCGGGGCGATCGCCGCGTATGAAAAAACAGGGTTTAAATATGTGCGATCGGTCAAATCGGGGAATGCGGAGATATTGGATTATTTTCCGGGTGATGAAAAAATACTGATGGAAAGGATCATTAATAAATGACGGGCTTATATGGAAAGAGAAATCATTATCAAACGGACCCGCAGCGTGATCGATACGATATTAAAAAGCCCGGGATTCGAATGGCGCGATGAAATGACAGCGGAAGATATAAAGGGATGGGATTCTCTCTCGCATATGCTGATCATTACAGAGATTGAAAAGGAATTTGGTATCAGATTCAAATTAAAAGAACTGAACAAAATGGATAACCTGGGGGCATTGATTACCCTGATCGCGTCAAAACTATAATGACACATGCTATTTCTTTCACCTGGTTTTGCTTTATTCCTCGCGCTTGTGTTCTTGTTGTACTGGTTCGCGTTTAAAAAAACGGCGCTTGTGCAAAATCTTTTGTTACTGGCGGCCAGTCTTGTTTTCTATACCTGGTACAACTGGAAGTTTTCCCTGTTGTTACTGATAAGCATCTTATTTAATTTTTATATCGCGAAAGCGATCAGCCGGTACAATGACAGGTCAACCGGTAAAGAAATGTTATGGGCAGGATTGGTTTTCAATCTTGGAATTTTAATTGCCTTTAAATATTTTGGATTATTCACCGGTTTAAGCACTGCATTTTCTTCGGGCAGCGTACAGGGATTGCCCGATGTAGCAGGCATCCTGCTGCCATTAGGGATTAGTTTTTACAGTTTCCAGTTGCTGGGCTATCTTATCGATGTATATAATGAGGAAATAGAGGCAAACAATGACCTGGTAGCATTTGCTGCATACGTTACTTATTTTCCCAAGATCGCTGCCGGGCCGATAGAACCGGCACAACGAATGCTGCCCCTGCTGGCCAGGCGGAGAGAGTTTGATAATGATATGATCACCGACGGTCTGCGCCAGCTATTGTGGGGGCTGCTGATCAAACTCGTCATTGCCAATAATTGCGCTACGTTTACAGGAGCTGTTTTTGCCAATACCAGCGCCTATCCCGGCAGCACGTTACTCATAGGCGCTATGTTTTATATTTTCCAGGTGTATGGCGATTTCGCCGGGTATTCCAATATGGCTATTGGTATTTCCAAATTGTTTGGCCTTTCTTTATCAAGAAACTTTCATGCGCCATTCTTTTCACTTACCATCAGTGAATACTGGCGTCGCTGGCACATGACATTGACGGCCTGGATGATGAAGTATGTTTTCAAACCTCTTTCATTTCTGCTGAGAAGCTGGCACAAAGCTGGTTTGATCATCGCTGTTATCAGTACGTTTGTATTTGTAGGGTTATGGCATGGTTTTGCCGCTACCTTTCTTGTCTTTGGTTTATTGCACGGACTTTATTTTATACCCGTCATCTTATTTCCTGGTAATAATCAGCCAGGAGCAGGCAATTTTTTCAACTGGAAAAGAATATTCCAACGGTTGGGTCTGTTTGTACTTGTTATGCTCACCTGCATTTTTTTCGGCAGCCGTACGATCGGGCAGGCTGTTATTTATATACAAACTATTTTTTCACGCAGTCTTTTATCGGCACCGGTATGGCCGCCGTTTACAGGTATTGGTAAAGTGCTGGTTACAGCAGTATTTATCATTATCATGCTGATCGTAGAATGGCTGCAACGTGGAGAGACGCATGAATTACAATTGAGCCGGGTAAAACCTTACCAGCGGCGGATCATTTATGTGCTTATCCTTGCCAGTATATTATTATTCGGCGCCGTCAGTCATATCAAAGTTCTTTACGCACAATTTTGAAATGAAAACATTTTTTAGAAAAATAATCATTTGCCTGTTCCTTTTACTTCTTGTAGCAGGTGTATCCGAGTGGCTCGTACGCCGGATACCCAATGAGTATAAGATCAAGGCGGCAGCGTATGATAAAAATGCGGAGAAATTCCAGGTATTGATATTAGGTACTTCCTATAGCCTGCATGGTCTCAATCCTGATTGGTTTGACCTGTATACATTTAATGGCGGACATGTATTACAATCGCTTGACCTGGATGCAAAAATCTTTTCCAAATATGAAAATCGCCTGAAGAGCCTGCAGTATATAGTAATACCTATTACGTTTGCGAGTTTCTTTTTCGAGTTGCAGAACAGTACAGAATCAAGATTGATCAAAAACTATAGTATTTATTATGGCATTCATGCCACCCGGAAACCGGCCGATCAACTGGAGATACTGAGTTTACCTTTTCCGGTCAACCGGACACGTTTGTATGAATATTATATTCAACATAAAACGAATATAAACATTACCGCTGCAGGATTTGATTCTACTTACCATTATACCGGCCAGTATGTACTGGACAGGGGGGTGAATGCCAGTGATGCACTCGAACGGCTGAATGGTCACGATTTTGTGCTGTATGAAAAACAAAAAGCATGTCTGGAGCAATTGATCGGTGAGTGCGCGCGTAAGAATATCCGCGTGATCCTTTTTACACCTCCTGCACACCCTTCATTTTATTCATCGGCTGATTCGGCAGCAGTGGAAACTTCTATTGCTACCTGCCGGTCGATTGAAAAGGAGTATCCGAATGTGCGGTATGCTAATTTTCTGCATGACAGTCTTTTCGTAAGTAATGATTTTTATGACATGAGCCACCTGAATGACAGCGGGGCCAAAAAATTATCCCTTGCGGTGAATACGATCATCACGAAAGACAAGGCCGGTAATCAATAGAACATTTCATGCCTAAATTTAATACCCGGAACCTGGTATTCTTCCTTCTTTTGTAGAAAAAATTCCCTCTGTATCAGGCATAGTTTTGGACGCTTTACAGCAGAGCCTTAGAAGGCATTTATTCATTCAAAGTAAAGCGTATGAAAAAGATATTTGCAATAGCAGCCATTGTCATTGCTTCCTGCAGTCTTTATGGTTGCGGTCCTTCGGTAGTTACTACCCGTTATGATGAACCGGTGTATGAACGGCCCATACGGCCTTATCCCAATTATGTATGGGTCGATGGTGATTGGTATATGCGGAATGGCACCTATACTTATCGCCAGGGATACTGGGCGCCGCCAAGAGCTCATCGTGTATGGCATGGTGGTTCATGGCAAACACGAAAAGGCGGTTATTACTGGAGAAGAGGAAGATGGAGGTAATTTTCTCTGGTAGTTATGATGTTTGATTAAGGAATTATAAATTAAGAATTATGAATTATGAATGCAGAATGCTACACCGATTCATAATTCATAATTCATAATTCATAATTCATAATTTTTAATTCTTTAATGCTTTCTTTTCAGCCAATCTGCCGGCACGGGAATAATACAAATATTCATTGATTTATTATCTGCCGATAACATAGCCGATTGAATTTCTATTCTTGTTCCATCCGGGCTGAAAGTAGGATGGGGGTGATCGGAAGCAGTTGTCTTATGACCAGCAGATAATAAGATCATTTCCCTTGTGTGCCGGTCGATCAAATATATATTTCGTGCGAAGTCATCTCCCACAGCCCATCTTCCATCGGCAGAGCCATTGACATGCCATAAACCACTTCCCGAAGGTGTTTGACCGATTATGATCATCTCTCTTGTCCGGAAGTTTACGATCCCCAGGCCTGTTGGTTTTTCTCTTGTACCGGATGGTCCCCAGGCTACTTCTTGTCCGGGATTTTGTACATCAGGCGTGATCGTGGTAGCTGTATCAGTGGGTGCTTTATGAACATCGATCTTACGGTGACCCATGATAGCAAAAGCAACTTCATCTTTTGTGATCACCGCTTCATGTGTCACCCATTCATAAGGGGATTCGGGATATAAAGGACGAAGACCCGTACCATCCGCCAATACCGTCCAGGTACGTTGTGGCGATTTACCACCTGTCTCCCAGCAAAAAACAATTTCACCACTTACCCAGGGATTGGTTTGGATATGTCCTACCTGGAACGGAACCGATACAATATATTTTATTTCACCTGTTTTGATATTCATTCCGGCCAGTCCACTCGGACCTGCGCCCATTCTGCGCGGACCAAAGGAAGGTTCTATCTTCGCACCGGGTGATAAATGTTTGGCCGCTTCATTACGTCCTACACGGAAATAAACCCATTCTTCATCTGCATCCAGCGCCATATCGCCACCGGCGCCAAGTTCGGCTGGTGTAACACCACATACACGCTGGTATACATTTGCTGCTTGTACTTTACCGGCTTTGCTATCGGCAAATAATTTCGCGAGATCCACTTCGATGATCTCAACCGGTCTGTCCGGTGCAGCGCGCCGCGCTGTATCTGCCGGTGTTCCGGTTTTTACATTGCGCATAAAATATAGTTTCATTGATTTTCTTCCAACATTCAGCATGCCGGTATAACCGCCTTCGGAAACCTGGATCATCTCACCCGTCTTTTCATTAACAGCCATTGCTTCATTGCGTACCCGGTTGGAACGGAAGATCAGCCATTGTCCGTCGGCCGTCCATTGATTATGTGTCTGGTAAATTTTTGAATCCCCTTTTGGTGTACTGGTAAGAAATGTGAGAGAGGTTCCTGTTACAGGATCTTTTACCACTTTCCGTTCGGAAGGGAATTGCGTACCGATCTGTGCATTTGATGAATTGATAAAAAGAAGGAACAAGACAGGAATACCAATGAAAGAATATTTCATTTTCATACAGCAGTTTTAAATGAGGCGATGAGTAGATTGAAAAAGAAAATTAGGTATACTGGAAATGAGTATCATCCTGCACTCTCCTGTAAGAGCTGTTTGATAGCAGGAGGAATGGAACACGGATTAAGGTGAATGGACGGATGTGATGTAGATTTTATTCGTGGTAATATTATGAGTGGATAGCTGTAAAATAGATGCAGGAGTGGGGAGGTGCTTGACAACAGGAGGAATGGAACACGGATTGAAGTGGATGGACGGATATACAATGGAGTTCTGTGAAAAAAATGATATATGCTTATATCTGATACTTACTAAAATATTGTATTATTAATGTAATAAGATCCACATTATATCCGTCCATCCACTTCAATCCGTGTTCCATTCCTCCCGCTGTCAACCCTCTCTTATTTTCTTCCCGCCGATAATAAATTATCAGTAAACAGCCTGGCTGCTATAGCCGCATCATGCCCGTAAATATCATCGCGCCATTGCATAGTACCCTGTTCATCTACCCAGGCGGTATAATAATAAATGAGTACGGGTACTTCTGCTTTTACTTTTACATACTGTTCTTTGCCACTGTTCATGGCTTTTTCGATTTTTTCAATGGTCCATTCGGGCTGATCCTGTAAAAGAAACTCCGCCATCTTTACCGGTTCCCGGAGGCGGATACACCCATGACTGAAAGCGCGGTTGGCCCGTGTAAATAATTCTTTATGCGGAGTGTCATGAAAATAAATATTGAAACTGTTGGGAAACAGAAATTTCACTTTTCCCAATTCATTTTTATCGCCGGGTAATTGCCGGATCACCGGTACGCCATCTTCTTCACCCGTTACTTCCATATTATGTTGCTGCAGGTAATGCTTATTCTTTTTGATTGAGGGTAATACTTCTTTTTGTACAATTGAAGAAGGCAGGTTCCAGTAAGGACTGAATACAACCTGGTTGAGATTACCGGAAAACATTACCGTGCTATGCCCTTCTTTTCCGACTACGATATCCATATTAAAAACAGAATCATTTCCCTCCCGTACATGCAAAATAAATTCCGGGATATTGACCAGTACCGATCTTCCCGAAGCGGCAGCCGGCATCCAGCGCATTCTTTCGAGGTTGATCAGCAATCGCTGCACTTTCGCAAGCGGAGATACATTTAATAGGTTGATGAAAGAAGTATTGATAATACCATTGATTTCCAATCCGTGCTGTGCCTGTATCTTCTTTACCGCCGTTTCCAAAGCCGGTGTATAAATAGCCGAAGTATCACCGGTAACCAGATCGCCTGATTGCTGCAATCTTTTTTTGATGAGGGGAATGAAAGGATCGGTCGTGCCTTTCTTTAATTTTTTAGAGGTGGTAGGTAAGGCCGGCCAGCCGCCGTTCTTTACTTTATCGGTATATAATTTCAACTGGCTAAGCATCGCGGGATAAAAACTATTGGTAATGATCTTATCGGTATTTTTTTCAGCAAGCAGGGCATTGGCGAAGTTGAGGGTGGTTTCTTTCTTAACCGGTATCAGTTGTTGCAATGCCAGTAAGCGTGTTTCATTGTCCTTGTATTTTTGATTTAAGTAATTGATAAAACGCCAGGTCAATAGCAGTTCTGTTTTGAGAGTAGCGGGATCGGTGCCACGTACGATCCGGGTGCTGTCGTCCGACATCAGGCTGTCGAGGCTGCGGTCAAGAATCTTCTTGCTGTTAACGCTATCACTATAATCATACAGGCTGCGAAAGGCGAGTGTTTGTTCTGTGAGACCGGAACTGTTGAACCATGCGAATTGATAATTCCTGCTGTTATAAAAATCTTCAAAGGCGTGGGCAACATTTTCGTCGAGGTGTTGCTTGTTGATAAATTGTTGAACAGCGACACTGTCGGTAAAAAGATCGCTGTAGGAATTGCTGCGATTGATACTTGTATTTCTTTCAACACGGGAATTTTTTTCCCCTTTGTCAGCAGCTTTATCCTTTGAATCAGTGCAAGCGATAAACAATACGGATAGGATAGCAATGGATATATATGTTTTCATAGCATCCTTTATTCAAAAGATATGCCGGGCAGGAATGAAGAATAACGAATAAGGAACAAAAAATAAGGAATGAGAAAGTAGCTGTTTTCAGGCTGTGACTTTCTCATTTCTTATTTCTCATTTCCTATTCCACATCCTTATCTTAATCAAACTTATTTTCCCAGCCATCGCCTTTCATCTTTTCGACTTTTTCAATGACTTCGTTATTGAGGGAATTTTTATAGACGGAGATTTTTTGGGAAACAGCATTATCAGCAGTGCCGATAATTTCAGCGGCGAGTATGCCGGCGTTTTTAGCTGCATTAAGTGCTACGGTAGCTACCGGAACACCATTCGGCATTTGCAGAATGGATAATACCGAATCCCATCCATCGATCGAATTGGAAGATCTGATAGGAACCCCGATCACGGGGAGGGGAGTAATGGATGCGACCATACCGGGAAGGTGGGCGGCGCCGCCGGCACCGGCAATAATCACTTTCAACCCTCTTTCCCTGGCCTTTTGCGCATATTCGACCATACGTAATGGGGTCCGGTGAGCCGATACTACCGTTACTTCGTGTGCAATGCCGAATTGCTTCAGTATATCAGCGGCAGCCTGCATCACAGGAAGATCGCTGTCGCTTCCCATTATAATACCAACCAGAGGGTTCATTTTTTGCTTGTTTGAGAGACAAAGAAACAGGTTTTTTGCGGGGTAAAAAATTATACATCTCCTTGCCGCTCAGATAGGAACAACGTTAAAAAAAAGTTATCGAAAGCAGGGTTATGGTTTTTTTATCGTCATATGACGGTGCGGGGTAAATCGACAGAAAACTAATTTATATTTGGAGCCACTATAAATACAATCATGTATCGGATCAACTTCTTATTTTTCTCGTTCTTTTCTATCATTCTATGTATGGCGTTGCTGGCGGGTTGCAAAGGGAAAAAGAGCCCGGACAGGCCCAGGGAAACTCCACCTCCTGTGGTAGAGGTAATGATAGCCAAACCACAGCGTATTTCCAACGAAATTGAAGCCAATGGTACGGTCATGGCCAATGAAGCCGTAGAACTACGTCCCGAGGTAAGCGGTCGCCTTACTTACCTGGATGTGCCCGAGGGTAAAAGAGTGACAAAAGGAATGGTCCTTGCACGGATCAATAGTGCTGACCTGGCTGCCCAGGTAGAAAAAAGCCGGGTACAACTCCAACTGGCCGAAACCAATCAGCAACGGTTAAAGACATTGCTTGATGCAGGAGGTGTGAACCAGGTGGATTATGATGCCGTAGTAAATCAAGCTAATAGTCTGCGCGCTGATATGGCCTATACGCAAACACTGATCGATAAAACAGTTATCCGCGCCCCTTTCGATGGTACTATTGGTTTGCGGCAGGTAAGTCCCGGTGCTTATGTTTCTCCTTCCACTATTATTGCTACGGTACAGCAGTTAGGAAAATCAAAGATCGATTTTACCCTGCCCGAAGAATACAGCAATATGGTAAGAGTAGGAGATACGGTCAACGTGGAAGTAGATGCCGCATCAGATGTAAAACAAAAAGCGGTGGTGACAGCATTGGAGCCCCAGGCAGTGCGCCAGACGCGTAATATTATTGTAAGAGCTGTATTGTTAAAGGCATCGGCCAATCCCGGCGCTTTTGTAAAAGTGTATGTAGGTGGTGCGAATGTAGATAAGAATGCGATCATGGTTCCTACCAATACTATCATTCCTGATGATAAGAATAACCAGCTGATACTGGTAAAACAAGGTAAGGCTACGTTTGTGAATGTGCAAACAGGGTTACGCTCGGCCGATAATGTCGAGATCATTAAAGGAGTGGAACCGGGCGATACGATCGTAGTGACAGGTGTGCTTTTCGCAAGACCAAAGCAGGTGCTGAAGATAAAAAGTGTAAAAACCCTGGAGCAACTGGCAGGTTCCAAATAATGATTTTATTAACTAATTATGAGGAAGGTGTTCAATGCTGCATTGCAGACATTCATAACTTTCTTTGTTGAGTAATACGATTGAATGAATATATCTGAATTATCGCTGAAGCGACCCGTCATGGCCACGGTGATGAACCTGGCGATTATTTTATTCGGTGTCGTCGGACTTACTTTTCTTGCTGTAAGAGATTATCCCGCGATAGATCCCCCGATCATTTCTGTGAGTACTTCGTATACCGGTGCCAATTCAGATATCATCGAAAGCCAGATCACGGAGCCATTGGAAAAACAGATCAATGGTATACCAGGTATCCGTACTATCACTTCTTCCAGTTCATTAGGAAATAGCCAGATAACGGTTGAGTTTAACCTCGGTGTTGACCTGGAAGCGGCGGCCAGTGATGTGCGGGATAAAGTAGGACAGGCTGCACGAAGCCTGCCACAGGATATCGATGCCGCCCCTGTGATCAGCAAGTCGGATGCGAACAGCGATTTTATCCTCATCCTTGCCGTTCAGAGCCAGACAAAAAGTTTATTGGAACTAAGCGATTATGCCGAGAATGTACTGCAGCAACAATTACAAACCATCGACCAGGTAAGCGCCATTAATATATTCGGGCAAAAACGTTATTCGATGCGGATTTGGCTGAACCCGGATAAGATGAATGCATATAATGTGGCTTTCTCCGATATCCGCAATTCATTGAACAGTGAGAATATCGAGTTGCCGCCGGGTAAGATCTCGGGTAATAATACCGACCTCACGATCCGCGTACTCGGACGGCTCACCACGGAGCAGCAATTCCGTGACCTGATCATCCGGGAAGACAGTACCGGTATTGTCAGGCTGGGTGATGTAACGCGTATTGAGCTCGGTCCTGAAAACTTAGAGCAAAGCTGGAAGTATAATGGGGTAAACGCTGTGGGTCTGGCGATTATACCTCAACCGGGAGCGAATAATATCGAGATCGCCGATGAGTTTTACAAGCGTATCAAGCAAATAGAAAACGGTACCAAATCCGATATACAATTGAAGGTATTGATCGATAATACCAGGAATATCCGGCAGTCACTGGCCGAAGTGGAGGAGACGCTGATCATATCTTTTATACTGGTGGTACTCGTGATCTTTTTATTCTTCCGTGACTGGCTGATCGCGATCCGCCCGTTGATCGATATCCCGATCTCGCTGGTAGCAACCTTCTTTATTATGTACCTGGCCGGGTTCTCGGTTAATATTCTTACCCTGCTGGCGATCGTACTGGCCACCGGCCTCGTAGTGGATGACGGAATTGTGGTCACGGAAAATATATTCAAGAAACTGGAACAGGGAATGCCGATCCGGAAAGCGGCGATCGCGGGCAGTAAAGAAATCTTTTTTGCCGTTATATCTACTTCAATTACACTGGCTATTGTATTCTTGCCTGTAATTTTTCTTGAGGGTTTTATCGGACGGCTTTTCCGTGAGTTTGGTGTATCGCTGGCAGCAGCCGTACTGGTATCTGCTTTTGTATCCCTGACCATTACCCCTGTATTGAACGTGGTAATGCACCGGAAGAAGGCCGGGCATGGCTGGTTCTATAATAAAACAGAACCTTTTTTCCGTGGCATGGAGAATGGCTACAGAAGAGCTTTGCGTTCGTTTATGCGTGTCCGCTGGATGGCCTGGGTAGTGATCGGTATTTGCGCGATGATCATGTGGTTGATCTTTGGTAATCTGAAAAGTGAGCTTGCCCCGATGGAAGACCGCAGTAATATTCGTTTCTCGGTCATTCTTCCCGAAGGAACCAGTTATAGTTCGATGCAGGTAATTGCGGATAAAGTAACCAACTTCCTGTACGATTCGGTTCCCGAACGTGATTTTGTATTTACCCGGACCGGCGGTGGTGGAAACGGGGGCAGTACCACGCAACCACGGATTGGTTTAATACCACCCGGTGAACGAAACCGGTCACAGGCACAGATCGCTGCCGACCTGCAACGAAAAATGGGACGTTTTAACGAGGCCCGTATAGCTGCACTCCAGGAACAAACGATCTCAGTTGGTTTTGGGGGAAGAGGTAGTTTGCCTGTACAATTCATCCTGCAAAACCAGGACCTTGACAAACTGCGTGACATCATTCCTAAATTCCTCGACGAAGCAAGAGCCGATAAAACATTTTCCACGGTTGATGTGAATCTTAAATTCAACCGGCCCGAATTGCAGCTGACTGTTGACCGGATGAAAATTAAAGATCTCGGTCTTTCTACCCAGGATGTGATCGCGACGATACAGGCCGCCTTCAGCGGGGGACGACTGGCTTATTATATTCAGAATGGATTCCAGTATTCAGTGATCGCGCAGGTGGAACGCAATGACAGGAATAAACCCGGCGATATCGAAAAATTATATGTCCGGAATAATGCCGGTCAGAGTATACCGCTTGATGCCGTGGTGCACCTGACGGAGAGTACGAACCCTGCTACTTTGTTCCACTATAACCGGTACAAGGCAGCTACGATCTCAGCCTCCTTGTCGGAAGGATATACTATTGGCGATGGAATAGAAGCGATGCAAAAGATATCCAATAAATTATTGGATGAAAGTTATCAAACGGCCTTGTCAGGACCATCGAGGGATTATGCAGAAAGTTCTTCCAACATTATGTTTGCTTTTCTGCTGGCCCTGGTATTGATCTACCTGGTGTTGGCGGCACAGTTTGAGAGTTTCTTTGATCCGTTTATCATCATGTTCACGGTACCACTTGCGCTGGCAGGGGCTTTGCTAAGTTTATGGGTATTCGGGCAAACATTGAATATCTTTTCCGAGATCGGTATGATCATGCTGATCGGGCTGGTAACGAAGAACGGGATATTGATCGTTGAATTTGCCAACCAGCGCCGGGAACATGGGCTTGAGAAAATGGATGCGGTCATAGATGCAGCGACGCAGCGTTTGCGTCCTATCCTGATGACCAGTCTCGCGACTTCATTAGGTGCATTGCCGATCGCATTGAGCCTTGGTGCTTCTTCAGCCAGCCGGGTTCCATTAGGTATTGTAGTCGTATGCGGTATCCTGTTCTCGCTGATCCTTACCTTGTTTGTAATTCCGGCAGTATATACATATATATCCGGTAAACATAAAGAAGAAAAAGACGAAGACCTTGATGATGAAACCAAAGCGGTTTATGGAGGATAAAAAGAAAAAATGAAAAGGGGATTAATCATATTAGCAGGTATGCTGTCCAGTCTCTGTGGTTTTACACAAACCCTGAAACTGGAAGATGCCGTGAATATTGCTTTGAAGAACAGCCTGGACATACAGATCGTAAAGAACAATGTCGCTATCGCTGATATCAATAATAATATCGGTGTAGCCGGTGGGTTGCCGGTGGTGACCGCTGCTGCATCGGACAATGAGCAGGTGACGAATGTCAACCAGAAATTAAATACCGGTACGATCATCAAACGAAGTGATGCAGCGGGTAATAATTTTTCTGCCAATGTCTCGGCAGGTATGTTATTGTATAATGGATTAAGGGTAGTGGCCACCAAGCACCGGCTGGAGCAACTGGAATTGCAAAGCGAACAATATGTCAATGCACAGGTGCAAAACACTATTGCATCGGTGATGACAAGCTATTATGATATCGTTCGCCAGCAGGCATATATCAAAACCATCGATCAATCGATAGAAGTAGCACAGAAAAGACTGGATGTTGTAAAGACACAGCAATCGGTCGGGTATGCAAATAATGCGGATCTCTACCAGTCGCAACTGGATTTAAATACCTTATTACAAAGCCGCGAATCGCAGCTATTGGTTGCGCAGCAGGCAAAGACAGATCTGCTGACATTATTAAGTCTTCGCCCTGATTCTGTTATCTCCATAGAAGATACGATCATTGTAGACCGTGGACTTACGCTGGGTGATATTCTTTCCAATATCGGGCGCAATGCCGATGTTATGGCCGCCGATTACGATATCAGGATCAGTGAATACATTGTCAGGGAAACAGCGGCACAACGGTATCCATCCCTTCGTGCGAATGCCGGCTATAATTTCAGCCGTAACCAGACAGCGGCAGGTAACCTGTTGCTGAACCAGAGCCGTGGACCGGTTGCAGGGATATCGTTAAGTATACCTATCTATAATGGATCCATCTACAAACGGCAGCAACGCGTAGCGGAAATAAATGTAAAGAACACCGTATTGCAAAAAGATATTTTGCTTCGTGACTATAACTCCGGTGCGGTGCGCACCTTCCAGGCATATAACAATAGTATGCAGCAGTTGGAAACACAGCAACAGAATGTGGAGCTTGCCCGGAAATTACTCGACCTGGCACTACTCCGGTTTCAATACCGCCAGGCAACGATCCTCGAAGTAAGACAGGCGCAGGAAAGTTTTGAGAATGCATCTTATACATTGACCAACCTGAATTTTGCCGGCAAATCGGCGGAGATCGAGTTGAAGAGGGTGGTGAACCAGTTGGGGAATTAAGTGATTGGGAGATTGGGTGATTTGAAAGTTTATCTATTCCAAAATTCAATACGGTGATCAGCGGATTGAATTTTGGAAGTAAGCTGCTGTTAGATGGTAATTTCCCAATCATTAAATTGCCGCATCACCAAATCTCTTTTACGCTTTCACCTTCAACGTTCTCTTCACAATATTCGCTTTGTGCGTTAAATCCTGTTTTTCCTTGCTGATGATTGTAACATGTCCCATCTTGCGGCCGGGTTTGGTTTGCTTTTTACCATAGAGGTGTACAAACGCATTATCGATCTTTAGAATTTCATCCAATCCTTCATATATGGCATCGCCGCTATAACCATCACAACCGATGATATTGAGCATTACAGAAGGAAGAATGGGATCGGTATTTCCCAATGGATAACCGAGTATGACCCGCCAGAGCATATCAAACTGTGAACTATAATGCGCTTCGATGGTATGATGCCCGCTGTTGTGTACACGCGGTGCTGTTTCATTGACCAGCACATCCCCATTTTTATCAACAAACATCTCTACTGCATAGATGCCGGGTGATTTAAAATTGCGCACTACGGAAACGGCAATGGCCTCGATCTTCCAGACCGTTTTTTCATCCAGGGCAGCCGGGCAAAGCTGGTAATCGAGCAGGTTGAGATCCTTGTCAACTATCATTTCAACAGGAGGATAAAGCACGGTTTCTCCTTTTTCATTGATCGCCACCATTTGTGCGATCTCTTTATCGATCAGCACCATTTTTTCCAGTACGGATGGAGCGTTGAACCCTTTGGAAAGATCATCTTTTGTTTTGATGACTTGTACACCGCGGCCATCATAACCGCCTTCTCCTATTTTATGTACAGCCGGCAGGAAACCGGCGTGGTCCTGGAGTTCGGCCAGTTTTTGGGTGATCGTAAACTCCGGGCTGGGGATCTCGTGTTGTTTGTAATATTCTTTTTGTAATATTTTATTCTTGATTGTACGAAGTACAGCCGGTTTGGGATATACTTTCACGCCTTCGGCTTCGAGTTTTTCGAGGGCTTCGATGTTTACATTCTCGATTTCGATCGTAATAGCATCCAATCCTTTTCCAAAATTATATACGGCATTGAATTCTTTAATATCTCCTTTGGTGAAATGATGGCAGAGATGAGCGGAGGGACAATCCGCATCGTTTTCCATGACAAATGTTTCAACGGGATAATTGGCTGCTGCCTGTAATAACATCCTGCCAAGCTGGCCACCACCGAGGATACCTGTTTTTTGCATGAGGCAAAGATATATGGAGAATTGGAAAATTCTGGGATCGGGAAATTGACTGAAAGCAGGAGTTTTATGCCAACAATGAAATTTATTGGTATCTGTAATGAATTTTCAAATGAAGAAGATTTCCCGATTCTCCCCCCAAAGCCTCCTAATTCAATAAATCCGGTTCCGACATATTTTACTAGCTTTGTCCCATGCTTCCGGATTATCCTCATAAGCTTTTCTCCGACGAACGCACACAGTTCAGTTTGCTCATGCAAACCCTTGCCATGGATACTTGTGAATTTTGAAAATGTATCGTCCTGCCAGCAGGAACCTATTCATCATTCTTAATTCATAATTTTCAATGACTACTACAAAGACAATCCCACAGGATACAACAACCGATTTCTTGCCTCTTGAAGGAACCGATTACGTAGAATTCTACGTCGGCAATGCCAAGCAGGCCGCCCATTATTATATGACTGCCTTTGGTTTCCAGGCGCTGGCGTATGCCGGCCCGGAAACAGGTGTCAAGGATAAAGCCAGCTATGTCGTTCGCCAGCATAAGCTCACATTTATGCTGACTACGCCTTTGCGTACCGATAATGCTATTGCGGATCATTTATATAAACACGGCGATAGTGTAAAAGCCTTATCGCTTCGTGTACCCGATGCTGCCAGTGCGTGGGAGGAGACGACTAAACGCGGTGCTAAAAGTTATATGGAACCACAGTATTTAAAAGATGAGAACGGGGAACTGGTCATGAGTGGTATTCATACCTATGGCGATACCGTGCATTTATTCATCGAACGGAAAAATTATAACGGCGCTTTTATGCCGGGATATAAGGCCTGGAACAATCCTCATTTTAAGACAACCGATACCGGTTTATTATATGTCGATCATTGTGTGGGCAATGTAGGATGGAACCAGATGAATCCCTGGGTAAAATTTTATGAAGATGTAATGGGATTTAAAAACATCCTCACGTTCGATGATGAAGATATTTCTACTGAATACTCCGCCCTTATGAGTAAAGTGATGAGCAGCGGAAACGGATTTGTCAAATTCCCGATCAATGAACCGGCGGAAGGGAAGAAAAAATCACAGATCGAAGAATACCTTGAATTCAATAACGGGGAAGGAGTACAGCACGTAGCGCTTGCTACCAATGATATTGTAAAAACGGTTAGGGACCTGATGAGCCGGGGGGTGGAATTTTTGAAAGTGCCTACGACCTATTACGACGACCTGCTGGATCGTGTGGGTAAGATCGATGAGGACCTTGAACCCCTCCGGGAACTGGGCATCCTTGTCGACCGGGACAATGAAGGATATCTTTTACAGCTCTTTTCAAGGCCGGTAGAGGACCGTCCGACCCTGTTCTTCGAGATCATCCAGCGGAAAGGCGCCAAAAGCTTTGGAAAGGGTAATTTCAAGGCTCTTTTTGAGGCTATTGAACGCGAGCAGGAAGCGCGGGGGAATCTCTAAGTAAATCAGCTTTACTGTTTTCGCTATCTACGCCCGGTCAGGGCCGGAAATTGCCTGAAATCCACATCTGTTGATGTTTTTAACAGGCCCGCCTGACCGGGATAGGGTATATTTGCAATACATTAGGGAAAGACGGGAAATAAAACCGTCTGTGTACCGTTTAGCAGATAAGAAAACAGGCATGAAAAACCTTTTAACATCCGCACTTTTCAGCATCGTGTTCAGTTCCGTAACCCTGGCCCAGGGAGGGGCTTCTATGAGGTCAGATGCATCATCGGTTTCTTTCATCGATTACCAGCGCACTTTCAGCCGTCCTGACGAATCTTATCGTCGCAAAGAGGACACACTTCAAAAACAATTCGCGGCAAAGAAATTGGAATGGCCCGCCAAATATATTTATATCCGTTCATTCAAATATGACAGCCAACTGGAAGTATGGGTAAAGAATGAAGTGAACGATCCTTTCAAACTTTTCAAAACTTATAAAGTCTGTGCACTCGCCGGAACTTTAGGTCCGAAAAGAATGGAAGGTGATTACCAGGTGCCTGAAGGATTTTATTATATCAATGAATTCAATCCTAACAGTAATTACTATTTATCGCTGGGT
>CAMLGR010000107.1 GCA_946479615.1 uncultured Bacteroidota bacterium
GCGGAGAGGGAGGGATTCGAACCCTCGATACAAGTTTAAGCTCGTATAACGGTTTAGCAAACCGGCCCTTTCGGCCACTCAGGCACCTCTCCGGGGGGAGCAAAAATAAACATTAAGGGCTATATTTTCCAAAAACAAATTCTGAATAAATAGAGCATAATTATCTGGAAAACATAGTTACCGAAGCGATGGATTAATTCCATCGATCATAATAGGTCTGCAAAGCGATTGTCACAGTGAGGTATCTGCAAAGCAACGATCACAGTAGGCTTGCTAAGTGACTGTCTAAGTAGCTCTGCAAGGTGACCCTTTCAAGGCAGCCTGCGAAGCGACTGTCCCGGTGCAATCTGCAAAGCGGTCGGTGCCAGTGGGGTCTGCGAAGCGACCCCACTGAACCAGTTGCTACAACTATTTATATTTTTTACTGTATAATCTAGCGTTGAAGCATCTAATACGCGGGGTCGCTTCGCAGACCCCGCCGGGACATTTCCTTTTATGTTCAAACAAATTCAAAACAACAACTGTGTAATCATCTCTAAGAGAATAGCTGGAAGTAGATATACTATTTTGTTTTCAGCACTACTATCTTCAGCCTGGACCCAGGTGGAAGCGACCGTCTCAGTGGGTCTGCAAAGCGAGAGTTCACTATATCAGTAGAGATATCTTTATCCTTATGCATCAGAATGGAATAGTGATATAGGTTGGCTAGATTTGTTTGGCTATGAAATATGCTGTCCTGCTATTGTTTTTCTTCACCTGGTTCATGTATAACTGATCGAAACAGATATAAGAGCAGGTGGCGGAGGTACTTCGGCAGGAAATCAGAACGGAGTGTATGCGCTGGAGCTGTGCAGGTGCTGCTTTTCCGTGATCTGACAATAAATGATAAGGCGGCTTTTGTATTCCTGCTTATCAATATTGATCGAACCCTTGTAAAGAATGTATTCATGAATAGATGTTCATCCGGTGCGCCAGTGTATTTTTCAGGTAATGCTGTACGTATACTTATGTTAACGCTGGTTATCATAAACAGTCATAGCACAACATTATTGGCACAAAATGGTAATCGCCGCGGGCGTACCAATATCAATGAAGGATGGAAGTTCATGCGGTATACTTCCGCGCCGGATAAATTGATCTATGACGAACGCCCTGTTGTCGGTAACCGCACCGATAATGTCGTAGCTGATACAAGACCCACTGATTCCGCGGTGGCTACTTCTTCAGAGACGGGTTTAAAAAGATGGATACTTCCCACCGCCAATGATTTTATTAAAGATCCGGCCAGCCATTACCAGCGGCCTGCTGGCGATCCCGGTGCTGTTTTTCCTTTTGTGCAGAACGATTTTAATGATGCAGCATGGGAAGCGATCAACCTGCCGCATGACTGGGCTATTAAAGGTCCATTCTATGATAGCGGCCGTCCCGAAGTAGGCGGAGGCATGGGAAGATTGCCTATCCAGGGTGTGGCCTGGTACCGGAGGAAAATAGAAATTTCATCACCTGATAAAAATAAATCGATCTACGTCGATATCGATGGCGCCATGTCGTATGCAATGGTTTGGTGCAATGGTCACCTTGCTGGTGGCTGGCCCTATGGATATAATTCTTTCCGTATTGATCTTACCCCTTATGTAAAACCGGGTGGCGATAATCAGCTGGCGATAAGACTGGATAATCCCAATAATTCATCACGCTGGTACCCGGGCGGAGGTATTTACAGAAATGTCTGGCTCACCAAACTGAATGCTGTGCATGTAGCGCAGTGGGGGGCTTTTATCCGCACAAAAAATGTTACGGCTTCCTCTGCCAATATTGATATAACTGTCAACCTGGAAAATAAATCCACCAGCCATCAAAGTGTTACTGTAATTACGAAAGTATATGCACTGGATGAACAAATGAAAAGAAAGGGAACAGCCGTGGCTGCATTTCCTGCATCGGTGGTGAATATAAAGGCGGGAGAAAAGATGGAAGCCGGAGGTTCAACGCTTGTTAAAAATCCATTACTATGGGGGCCGCTGCCTTTACAAAAGCCGAACCTGTATGTGGCCGTTACGCAATTATATATGAATGGTCAGCCGGTTGATGAATATGAAACACGTTTCGGGATCCGTTCCATTCAATTTGATCCGGTAAAAGGAATATCGGTAAATAACAAACCTGTCCGCATACAGGGAGTGAACCAGCATCATGATCTTGGTGCATTGGGTGCGGCATTTAATTACAGGGCTGCCGAAAGACAACTGGAAGTATTGCGTGAACTGGGTTGCAACGCAATTCGTTTGGCGCATAATCCTCCTGCACCTGAATTGCTCGATCTTACCGACCGAATGGGCTTTCTTGTGATCGATGAAATATTCGATTGCTGGGAAAGAGGAAAAACGCCACTGGACTTTCATTTAATTTTCAAAGATTGGCAGGAAGCAGATACGAGATCATTTATACGGAGAGACCGTAACCATCCTTCTATCATCGCCTGGAGCTTTGGGAATGAAGTAGGCGAACAATACACAGATACAGCTGGCGCTGCTATAGCTGCTCAACTGCACGATATCGTTCACGAAGAAGATGACACAAGAGTATCCACGGCTTCTATGAATTATGCAAAACCTGATATGCCATTTCCCGCTGCGTTGGATATTTTAAGTTTGAATTACCAGGGTGAAGGCATTCGCGATGCACCGGCCTACGCACATCTCCATGGGATCAGAACATCACCTTTATACCCGGCTTTCCGGCAACAATTTCCGGATAAATTAATTGTAAGCAGCGAAACGGCTTCCACGCTCAGTACCCGTGGCACCTATGTATTTCCTGTATTTGATGGAATCAGCGCGCCGGTAAGCGATAGCACCGGTGGCGATCCCCAAAACAAATGGGTAAGCGGCTATGAATTATATACAGCGCAATTCGGTGCTTCACCCGATAAAGTATTTGCTACACAGGATAAACATCCTTATGTAGCGGGTGAATTTGTATGGTCGGGCTGGGATTATCTCGGTGAACCTACGCCTTACTATTCGGCGCGCAGTTCGTATTCGGGGATTATCGACCTGGCTGGATTTAAAAAGGATCGTTTTTATTTATATCAATCGCGCTGGAGACCCGATCTGCCAATGGTGCATATCCTCCCGCACTGGAACTGGCCCGGTCGTGCAGGTAAGGTGACACCTGTGCATATATTTACCTCTGGTGATGAGGCAGAACTGTTTTTAAATGGCCATTCTTTAGGGAAAAAGAAAAAAGACGCTTTTGAATACCGCTTGCGCTGGGACGATGTGATCTATCAGCCTGGTGAATTAAAAGTGGTAGCGTATAAGAAAGGAAAAAAATGGGCTGAAGAAACGATTCATACTACCGGTGATGCAGCAAAATTGGCAATAAGTGCCGATCGGAGTACTATTAAAGCCGATGGGGAAGATCTTTCTTTTATCACCGTAAAAGTGAAAGATAAGAATGGATGGATAGTGCCCGATGCACAAAACAAGATCAGCTTTACGATCGAAGGAGGTGGAGAGATCGTGGCTACTGATAATGGCGATCCTGCCAGTATGGTCGCCTTTCCTTCCAAAGAAAGGGAAGCGTATTCGGGAATGGTACTGGCTATCGTGCGCACAGCAAAAGGGAAAGCCGGTATAATAAAGATCAGGGCCTCATCGCCTGGACTAGCGCCGGCAATACTGGAAATAAAAACTAAATAAGTTATTCTCTTTAATCAGTTATCATGAAACGATTATTGTTCTGCGCAGTCTTACTGACACATCTTTCTTCCTACGCACAATTTTCACAGGCGGAAAGAGATAGCCTCAATAAACTGACACAGGAAGATTACCAGCAGATGCTGGACCAGTTACATATCAAACGCAGCGATATGCGACCCGGTCCATCCGGTAATCCCAGCGATGC
Source organism: uncultured Bacteroidota bacterium (assembly GCA_946479615.1). The sequence goes on from CAMLGR010000107.1 coordinate 3,910, forward strand.
CAATGCTGCCAACCGGTTTGAAGAAAAAGTAAATCAATATAAATTACCCGATGCACTGGTATTGAACAATGGAAAAAGGATCACTACGGCGAATGAATGGTGGAACAAACGAAGACCCGAGATCGTCGCTTATTTCGATAATGAAATTTATGGAAAACTTCCTGCGAATATTCCTGCGGTGAAATGGGAAGTCGTTTCTGTAAAAGATACCAGCATCGGGAATTACAAGGCCAAAGAAAAAATGCTGAAAGGCATTGTCGATAATTCATCGTATCCCGGCATTAAGGTAGAAATAGAATTACAACTCGTTACTCCTGCCAATGCCGGCCCTGTACCTGTGGTGATGGAATTTGGTTTCTTCCGCCCCTTTGGCAATGCAGGAACTATTACGCCGATCGGGTTGGGTTCTCCCGGCGAGCCCACCTGGAAGGAACAATTATTATCACGGGGCTGGGGGTATAGTATCATCGTTCCCGGAAGTATACAGGCAGACAATGGAGCAGGATTACGCAGTGGGATCATTGGATTAGTGAATAGAGGCGCACCCCGCAAGCCTGATGACTGGGGAGCTTTACGTGCATGGGCCTGGGGTGCCGGCAAAGCGATCGATTATTTTGAAACAGATAAAGATGTTGATCCCAAACGACTAGCCATAGAAGGAATCTCACGGTATGGCAAAGCAACCGTAGTAGCAATGGCCTATGAACCACGGTTCTCATTGGCATTTATCGGTTCTACCGGTGCGGGTGGAGTAAAAATATTACGGAGAGTATTTGGTGAGCAGGTGGAAAGTCTCGCCTCATCGGGAGGCTATCATTGGTTTGCCGGTAACTTTTTAAAATATGCAAGCATACTCAAACCGGATGATCTGCCGGTAGATGCACATGAACTCGTAGGACTTTGTGCACCACGACCTGTTTTCATCAGCTCCGGTTCACCACAGGTGGAAGGACAATGGGTGGATGCAAAAGGTATGTTCCTGGGTGCAGCCAATGCAGGATCGGTGTATCGTTTATTAGGTAAGAAAGATTTGGGAACGATGGAATTTCCAAAGATTGGTATGCCATTGGTGACAGGAGACATTGCTTTCCGTCAGCATGCAGGTGGTCATAGTACAGGTCCTAACTGGAGTACCTGGATCGCCTGGGCCTGCCGGTATTGGGGTGATTGTAAATATTATTGATGCTCTCTTCAATGTATAGATGGTGATAAAATAAACCGTGACCTGCTGCCCGGAAAATGGTTTATTTTCAAACGGATAAACATGGATAGTACTGCATGAAATAAAGCAGTTATTATCACCTGTTCTTATTCCTGTTTAATGCTATCAACATGAAAAAATCAACTTTGCTGCCAGGTTATTATTTATCCTGCGTAATGATCGTTGTTGTACTGTGTGCAACGTCTCCGGTATCGGGACAAGGTAAATCGCGGTCGAATAAATCATCCGGCAAACCGGCTTATTATTCCGGCGTATACCGCAATGTGTTCCGTGAAGCAGGTTATAGCCAGACCGATATTGATAAAAAAATAGAGAAAGCTTATTATGATATTTTTGAAGGACCGGGCCGTGTATATTTTGAAGTAGGTGATTCTATGGGATACGTATCTGACCTCAAAAATCATGATGCAAGAACAGAGGGCTTATCCTATGGAATGATGATCGCCGTGCAGCTGAATAAAAAAGATGTTTTTGATCGTATCTGGAGATGGTCGAAAAAATATCTGCAGCACCAGGATGGTCCCAGGGAAGCCTATTTTGCCTGGAGCATCAATCCTCAAACCCTGAAAAAGAATTCTGAAGGTTCGGCATCGGATGGTGAATTATATTATATCACCAGTCTTTTATTTGCCGCCAACCGCTGGGGTAACAATACCGGTATTAATTATTATGCCGAAGCGAGAAGAATACTGGATGCCATGTGGAAGAAAGACGGCACCGGTAATATTTATAATCTCATTAATACAGAGCATAAGCAAATCACGTTTGTACCCGAAGGCGATAACTATAAATGGACAGATCCTTCTTATCATCTTCCTGCATTCTATGAAGTGTGGGCGCTTTATGCAAAAGATGGTCATGAACAATTCTATAAAGACTGTGCCGATACATCCCGGGCTTTCCTGCATCGGGCCTGTGATCCTGTTACCGGTCTGAATACCGACTATGCCGAATTCAGTGGTCAGCCGCATACAACACGATGGATGCCGCAGGCATTTCGTTATGATTCATGGCGTGTGCCGATGAATATTGCGATGGACTACGCCTGGTTTGGTAAGGATAAAAGCTGGCAGGAAGGGTATGCCAGGCGGTTCCAGGCTTTTCTGCGTTCGAAAGGCATGGATACCTATGGCGACCAGTTCAATGTGGATGGTTCGGTGCCTGATTTTATTTTGCAGGCAGGATCAGTAAAGAAATTAAGACATTCGATCGGTCTTGTGTCTACCGCAGCGACCACATCGATCATGAATAGAGAAAAAGGCAGTAAGGATTTTATTACAGCGGTATGGAATGCGCGCCTGGAACCGTACGAAGATGGTTACTTCGATCCTTATTATGATGGATTGCTATACCTGTTCAGCCTCATGCACCTGAGCGGGAAATACCAGGTGATCATAAATAAATAATTCACACGGATATAGTATGGATTTTTTTCACCAGATAGGATCATAGGCACATAGAAATACACACATAGGAAGCCCTATGTGAAACCTATGTTTCTATGTGCCTATGTGGTAAAAAACAAGTTATCAGGATAAAAAAATCCACATCATATCCCTCCATCCACTTCCATCCGTGTTCTATTCTTCCTGGATTAATGTATCTCCCGTAATATCCTCAACAACCATATGATGAGCAAATACCTAACTTCGCCACGATAAGTTGCAGATTTAGTAACTATTCAAAAGAGCAGCGAAGGTATTTAACCAGTATTATGGAAGAACGGAGCATATTAATTGCAGAGGATGAACCAAAGATCGCCGATACCCTTAAAATGGGTTTGCAGGAGAATGGGTTTTATGTAGAAGTGGGATATGACGGAAAGATCGGGTTGAAATTATTCGAAACACATCCGTTCAGCCTGGTGATCCTCGATATCAACCTGCCCGGTATCAACGGCTATGAGTTATGCAAACTGATCCGGGAAAAAAATGCACATATACCTATTATCATGCTGACCGCACTCAGCTCCCTGGACGATAAAATCGAAGGATATGATGCAGGCGCCGATGATTATATCATCAAACCCTTTGAATTCCGGGAACTCCTGATGAAAATAAGGGTATTGCTGAAACGAACGATGAAACAAACCATTCCTACCGGCAGCATTTTAAAAGCGGCAGAACTGGAAATGAACCTCGACAGCAAGGAAGTTAAAAGAGAAGGCGTCGTTATCAATTTAACAGCCAAAGAATTTCAATTGCTGGAATACCTGCTGCGTAATAAAAACAGGGTCGTGTCACGCGCAGATATCGCTGTCAATGTATGGGAGATAGACTTTGATACCAATACCAATGTCATCGATGTGTATATCAACTATGTACGGAACAAGGTGGATAAGCCGTTTGAACAAAAGCTGATTCAAACACAGGTGGGAATGGGATATATTCTGAAAGAAAACCGATAAGCATGCCGGTTCGATTACGTATCACTCTTTTATTTGCAGCCCTCGCTGTTATAATCCTGGGAATGGTCTGCGGGGGTGTATATTATTTTACCTATACCGGGCGCATTCATACGATTAAAAAAAGATTGACCAACCGCGCCCTTACCACTGCGCGGCTACTTGCTCAACGGGAAATATTCGACCGTGAACTTGTGCAACGGATCGATTCCCTGACCATGCTTTCCTTAAAGAACAATACGGTGCAGGTATACGATTACCAGAACGAAGAGATCTATAAGTATAGCGATGTTACCGGCGATACATTGCATATCGACGAGGAGATACTCGATGATGCACGGGTAAACGGGGTTCGGTTTTTCAGGGATGGACGAAAAGAAGCCATTGCCTATCATTATTCCGATAATAATACACGGATCGTTGTAGTGTCCGGCGCCGAAGATGTAGATGGTAAAGAAAATCTCCATAATCTTTTTGAAATTTTATTGTTTGGATTTTTAGCAGGGAATGCCCTGGTATTATTAACAGGATATATTTTTTCTGCCAACCTGTTACGTCCGGTCAGGAAAATTACGGCCGATGTGGAGGAGATCTCTGCGCAGAACCTTGCCAGGCGTATCAAAACAGGTAATTCAAAGGATGAATGGAACCGGTTGGCGCGTACCCTGAATGAACTGCTGAACCGCTTGCAGGATAGTTTTGAATTGCAGCGCCGGTTTATTGCCAATGCTTCTCATGAGTTATCGACGCCGCTCACCTCTATTTCGAGCCAGTTGGAAGTATCCCTGCAAAGAGAAAGAGAAGCAGGTGAATATAAGAAGGTCATGCAATCCATCCACCAGGATGTACGGCACATGAATAAACTCACCCAAACGCTGCTTGAATTTGCCAAAACATCGGGTAATGCAGGCGGTCTCGATATCAACCTTGTGCGGATCGATGAAGTTATTTTACGGTTGCCCTATGAAATGGCGAAAGCCAATCCATTGTACTCGGTATCCCTTGCTTTTGATAAGTTACCGGAAGAAGAGGAATCATTGCTGGTATTCGGCAATGAAGAATTGCTTTTTACAGCGATCAGGAATATTGTCGTCAATGCATGTAAATATTCCGATGACCATCATGCGGCTGTTAAACTGGAAGTATATGACCGGTCTGTCATGATCACCATTACTGATATGGGCAGGGGTATACCTGAAAAGGAACTGGCCACCATTTTTCAACCCTTTTACCGGGTAGAGGGTAATATCGCCAGCGAAGGGTTTGGCCTGGGGCTTTCTTTGGCCGACAGGATCATTAAACTTCATAAAGGTTCGATCGATGTAAAATCACAAACCGGAGCCGGCACCAGTTTTACCATTCATCTTCCGTCGGCTGGCTCACCGGCAAACTGACTTTTCTAATGTGATTCTAATGTGTGATTAATACGTACCTAAGCAAGTTTTTGCAATTTGCTTATTGATGAAGCGGTATCTCCATTCTTTCAACAGAACCATTTCCGTGGTATTATTGATTATGGTTACGATCCTGTCGATTGTTTCGGGATGCCTTTTCCGCGGGAAAAAAGAAGCTGAATACAGGAACAGGCAGTTAATCATTCAAAATGATTCGGTGATGTCTGCCAATATCGAATTATTGAACGCACTTCAATCGAAGGATCATAAACACTGAACAGGGAAGTGTGTCACAAACCGGCATCATCGTCATGAATTATTATGTTATAAAGAAGATACTTGTTCCCGTAGATCTGAGCGAAACATCTTTGAACGCACTTGAAACAGCCATTGTCCTGGCAAAGAAACATAATGCTGTTCTGCAATTACTCAATGTGGCTGAACAATTACCGGATCCGGCCGACAACAACCGGCTCGCTATTTTTCCCAATGATATTAACCAGGATGTTTTAAACGCTTTGATCGGTACTATTATTCATGTCAGCAATATTCAGCCCCAACTGATCCGGAAACAGGGTCATGTAACAGGGATTATTATTACTACTTCTGTACATGAACAAACAGACCTCGTCATTATGGGTACCCATGGCGCTTCGGGAGTAAGAGAAGGTTTTATTGGCAGCAATACCTACGGTGTTATCAAGCATTCCTCCTGCCCGGTATTGACCATACCACCGGAAAGAAAATTTACCTCGTTTAAAAATGTAATGTTCCCGATCCGGCCCGTCAACGGAGCTTTGAAGCGATTTGATGTAGTCAGTCATTTTATGGATGCCGGTTCCTCACTTGGTATCATGGGCCTTTCTTACCAGCGGATGCAAAATGATACAGGTATACTCGATAAGATCGCCGAAGAGATACGGGAAGAGGCAGCGCAATCGCAAATCTCTGTTACTACTGCCTGGGGAGAAGGAGCCTCCGTTTCGGAAAATATACTGGGTTTCTCCCAGCGAAGCCGCCCCGACCTGATTGTCCTGACCTCTGCGCTTGATGCAATTGTGAAACCTAATTTTATTGGCCCTCATACACAGAAACTGATCAATAATTCCCGGGTGCCATTGCTTAGTATAAAGAAAAACTCGGTACCTGCATTTGCCTGAGGAACCAGTTCTGTTATTTCTAATGAATTTTTAATGACGCTTTAATCGAAAATTAAGGTCGCCTGTTCATATTACGCTATGTCAAACCGTTTCCGAAACATCCTGATACCGGTTGATTTTTCTATCAATACCGAAGTAGCGATTGCCAAAGCGCTGGCGCTTTGCAAGGATGATCCGTCGGTTATTCATCTCTTGCATATCAATCAAACTGTCGTAACCAGTTCTTTACACTACCTGCATCATTATACTACGGGACATACTGCTAAAGATGCGGCTGAAATGAATAGCCTTTCAGAGGCTTCGCTGACCGTATTAAAAAATGATATTGAAAAAAGATCACCTCATAGTACGGTACTGACCTGGACCATTTTTGATGAACCGGTTGAGGAGGTCATTATAAAAAAAGCGAACCTTCTCAAGGTTGATCTGATCATCATCGGTAAACATTCGAATCATTCGATCTTCCCTTTTTTAAATACGATTGTTACCAACAGGGTCGCGGCACAGTCGAAAGTGCCTGTACTGGTGGTAAAACCCGGATCGCTATACAGGGAGATCAAAACAGTAGTCATACCCGTTGGTCAGCATTTCCCCGCTAAAAAACTGGAATTGCTGGAAGCCCTGCGCTGGAAATCTGCCATCCATGTGCGGTTGGTGAGCTTTCATATGGAAGAAGGAGATACTTCCCGGCAATCGCTGTTAAATGTATTCCGGGTATTAAAAAATCAATTCTTCCATGCGGTAGGCTTTGATATGCTGGGCGGAACGAATAAAGCCAGGGCGTTGTTGAAGTATTGTAATAAAATAGGGGCCGATCTGATGATCGTGTATCCTTACAAAGAAACCAGTGTCGATAGCTGGACAGGCCGTCATATCTCCGATCTGTTGCCCGCCAGTTCAGGAACACAGGTGCTATCCGTCTAACGATTCTTAATAGTAATAATAACCAATTTAAAACATGAAGAAATTCTCCACCACTCTTATTTTAGTTTGCCTGCTCACCGGCAGTTTTGCCCAGTCGGTAACGGATGGCAAAACGGATTTTTATTATCACAGGTACGCAACTGCCAATCATATTTTTCATAGTGTGCTTGCACAGGACCCCGCCAATGCGGAAGCCTGGTTCTGGCTTTGCCGGACCTACCTGCAACAACAAAACATACAGAAAGCGGTAGATACGCTGAAACTGGCGCCTGTTTCGATACAACAGGAACCTTATTATTGGCTGGCCAGCGGCGCTCTTTTACTAAGCAATAACCAGGAACCGGCTGCGAGATCAGTATTCCAGCAGGCGATCGATAAAACAAAAGGAAAAGATGCGGATATCCTTGCTGGTATTGCCGATGTGGAAATAGCAGCGGATGCCGGTGATCTGAATTATGCGATCACTCTTTTGCAAAATGCGATCAAACGGGATAAGAAAAATGCATCGCTCTATACAAGTCTCGGAATGGCTTATTTGAAAATGCATGATGGTACGGAAGCATTTAAGGCCCTGCGTGAAGCAACAGAAAAAAATAAAAGCGAAGCAGCGGCTTATTACCAGTTGGGACAGATCTTCTTGTCGCAAAAGAATACAGAAATGTATCTCGATTACTTTAACCAGGCCATTGCTGCCGATAGCAAATATGGACCTGCCTGGCAGGCGCTGTATACACATTATTTGTACCGCGACCCCGTGAAGGCAACGGATTATTTCCGTGGCTATGCAGCTAATTCCGAAAACGATCTTCAACTGGATTATTCATATACGGATCTTCTTTACCTGAACAACAGGTATGATTCCGCCATGGTGCTGGCTAAACAGCTTATTCAGCAGCAGGGGGAACAGGTGCAACCCCGGTTATACAAACTCATTGCTTATAGTTACGAAGGTAATAAGGACACCGCTGCTGCATTGGGTTATATGCGGCAATACTTTCAGAAAGAAGCAGACAGCAATATCATTGCGAAGGACTATGAGAACATGGCTGCCATTTATTCTTCCGGTGGCGGAAAAGAAGATTCGGCGATGGTGTTTCTTGAAAAAGCAGTCAATACAGCAACAGATTCCACGCTGATCAATAACTATTACCAGCAACTGGCTTCACTGGCTAAAAAAGCAAATGACAATGCAGCACAGGCAAAATGGTTAGGTAAATATTATCTGTCAGGTAGTAATGCCTCCAATGTAACGCTTTTCAATTGGGGACTGGCAGCTTACAGGGCAGGTGATTATGAGCAGGCCGATTCTGCATTTACCATTTATACGGAAAAATATCCTGAGCAGGGATTTGGTTATTTCTGGAGAGCAAGAAGTAATGCAGCCATCGATACCACTATGGAAGAAGGACTGGCTGTGCCCCATTATGAAAAACTGGTAGAGGTATTGGATAAAACGCCCGATTCATTGTCGGCGGGCGATAAAAAGTGGTTAACAGAAGCTTATTTCTATCTGGCCAGTTATGAAACGAATCATGACAAAGACTATACAACGGCTGTTGATTACTTTGAAAAATTACTGGAAGTGAATCCCGATAATGAGCAGGCAAAAAAATATATGGAAATGCTGGAAAAAAACATTGCCAACGGGAATAGTAAGTAGTTTTTTGAACAAGTAGAGGTTTTCTGGTTTCCGGGAACGAAGCAGTTATTTTTGAGGCTGCTTCTTCCCGTTTTTTATTATCTGCAGCGGATCATGGAGAAACAGGTATCGCGGGGAGTAACCAGGAATTGCGTAAATTTCATAGGAATTTATTCATCAATGGAAAAGGTATAATAAAAACGATATGGACATAGTTTACCACGCAGATAGAAAACCCACGGCCGAGCAGATCATCGAATTGTATAATAATGCCGGTTTGTCAAGACCCACACATGACAGGGAGAGGATACAGGCGATGTATGATCACTCCAATGTGATTATCACTGCCTGGGATAATGACACACTCGTTGGGGTTTCGCGTACGATCAGTGATGGGGTCTGGAGTTGTTACCTGGCAGATCTGGCAGTGAAAAAGGAATATGGAAAATCAGGGATCGGCAGAAAGATCATTGAACGCACACAGCAGGAAGTAGGAGAGCAGGTCATGATCGTTTTGCTGTCTGTTCCTGATGCAATGGACTATTATCCCAAAGTCGGGTTTAAAAAAGTAGATAATTGTTTTATCATGAGCAGGGGCAGGTAGCTGATACAATCTTGCATACAAATGAACGGGCTAATAGTATCATAAATTCCGATACATCATCAATAAATCGAATGTGATGCAGTCCTGTAGCGGGTTTTGCAGGTACCTGATTATTGTTTTGCGTCTTTCTGCGGCTGAATTTTTCATTCCATTATCAGGATTCATTACTCTTCATACCCGGACCGGGAGCAGGTGACGGGGGGTGTTTTTATAAAACCATAAGGCTGCATCATGCACCAGTCATGGTTTATAGCTTTATCCTTCAATATCCACTCTTTACATCCAATATGAGCTGATTCGCGTATTTTATTTTAGCGCTTTGTTTTTTATAAATAACTTATAATTTGCAAGCTGAAAAACACGTTTCACCACCACCTAACCTAAAGCATTCTGCATGTCCAGGATCAAACTGTTCCTTGTAGATGACCACCAGCTATTGACCGATACCCTCACCCTGATGCTAAACCAGGATGAACGGTTCCAGGTTATTGGCTCCACTCATGAACCTGAAAAGGTAATCCCCTTTATTAAAAGTGAAAATCCCGATATCGTATTACTTGATATTGCATTGGGAGAAACCAATGGGTTCGATCTCACCTGCGAGATCATGAAATTAAACCCGCATCCACAGATAATTGCCGTTTCTCTCTATGGGATGCCGGCTTATGTAAAGAAGATGATGACAGCCGGCGCTTCGGGCTATGTCAATAAAAATTCTTCCAAGGAAGAATTGGTACTGGCAGTACTGGAAGTCTATGCCGGTAACAAATACATTTGCCAGGAAATAAAAGATAAGATCGTCAGCAACCAGTTGGAAGAAGATGGGTTGACAGCTGCTCTTAATTCACTAACGCGGCAGGAACTCGATATCATCGGGTATATAAAGCTCGGATTGTCTTCACGCGAGATTGCCGATAAAAAGGGCATCACGCTGAAGACCGTGGAAGTACACCGGTATAATATTCTTAAAAAACTGGGATTGAATAATGCAGCTTCGCTGGTGAATGTGATTAATCAACGAGGATTGTAAATAAGGAATAAGGGAAGAAATGTAAAACCGCAAAATATAGAATGTAGAATGTAAAAGGCTTGACCGATTATCGGTAACCCACTTTTACATTTTACATTTCGCGGTTTTACATTCTACATTTATTTCCTCATTCCTTATTCCTTATTCTTTATTTCCCCGCCTACCTGATCTTCTCAAAAACTCCCGTTTGCTTATTCTTCCTTACATTATCATGATTGAAATAGCTGCCGTTCATGGCTACATAAACGCCGGGAGGAAGTGCCTGTGCAAAGGCAAGTGCACTGCCCAGGTTGAATAGTCCATCGGAGCTACCAAACGCAATCGGGATCATGGCGCCGGTTAATACGATCGTTTTGTTTTTTACGGATGATGCGAGCAACCTGGCCGTATCCGCCATCGTATCGGTGCCATGGGTAATAATAATGCGCTGTTCTTCGCAGAGATTGCATTCATTGGCCAAACCCTGGCGTTGTTCCTCCGTCATATCGAGGCTATCGATCAGCATCAGCTTTTTGATATGAACACTTACCCGGCATCGGCCCATTTCCAGCAGCTCGGCCATATGGGTATCCTTGAAAAAAAGCTGGCCATTGAGCTCATTGTATTCTTTATCGAAAGTTCCGCCGGTGATGAAAATTCGGATAGACATGATTTGCATTTTTGAAGGTGGCTATTAATTAATATTCAGGGAATTAATTGCCGCCGGTACATACATCCAGGTATGGATCAGCCGCAAAAAAACGCAAATTTCCCAAGCAGTGGGGTGTATATCTAAAGAAAAATTATCCTTTTGCTGAATTATCTGTTTTTCCGGTCCCTGTCAGCCCTTATGTCACGGTTAGTGTTTATCTTTCGGGCACGACAGGCTTGCATTCAAACTTATTAGATATGAAAGGTAAGAAGGATATTACTATTTACGACATTGCCGAGCATCTATCTATCTCCGCCGCCACTGTCAGCCGCGCCTTGCAGAATCACCATTACGTCAATGAAAATACAAGGGCCAAGGTACTTACCGCGGCCAAGGAACTGGGTTACCAGTACAATACTTTCGCCCGCAGCCTGCGGATGAAACGTACCAATACGCTCGGGTTCCTGGTACATGAGTTGAACAGTAACTTTATTACTTCCGTATTAGCCGGTGTAGAGAAAGTAGCTACCAAGGCAGGGTATGACCTGATCATTGCGCACTCTTCCGAAAGTTATATCAAGGAAGCGGCGAATGCGACCAACCTTTTTCATAAACGGGTGGATGGATTGATCGCTTCCCTGGCTTTTGATACGACCAGCCTGGAACATTTTAAGCAATTCAATGAAAAAGGGATCCCGATTATCTTCTTTGACCGGGTAGAGGAGAATGGAAACAATACATCGGTGATCATCGATAATTATAAAGCGGGGTATGAAGCCACGCGTCATCTGATCGAAGAAGGATGTAAACGCATTGTGCTGGTTACAGCCAGTCTTAAACGAAATGTATATGCGCAACGTTATCGCGGCTACCGCGATGCGTTATTCGATAATGGTATCAAGCATGATGAAAACCTGCTGATCGTAAATGATCTGAGCGAAAAAGCGGGGATGGAATCGGCGTATAAGATCTTAAAGATGAAACCTTTTCCCGATGGTCTTTTCATCACCAATGATTTCTCGGCGGCTGTATGTATGCAAACGCTGAAAGAAAACGGGGTGAATGTACCGGAGGATATTGCTATTGTTGGATTCAATAATGATGCGATCGGCAAACTGGTAGAGCCTAATCTCAGCACCATCAACTATCCCGGTGAGGATATGGGGGAAGTGGTGGCCCGCAACCTGATCGATCATATAAAAGGAGAAGGTAGTTTGCAGCGTACGCAAACCATCATTATCCATTCAGAATTACTGATCAGGGATTCCTCGCGCAAAAGTTCTCGGATCAAAAATAAATAGACCTCCGCCGGGAGGTGTCACCTGGTGAGCCCAGGGCCAGGTTTTAATGAGGATTTGTTCGGGTTTCGGTCGGACCTTGCTCGGAATCCGATTCCATCCGGGGAAGAAATTAAATGAAGGAATAGAGTGTTGAAAATAACTAACCAGGCTGGAACAACCTGAAGATCTCAGAAATGAAAAACGCTGTAAGTGAAGTACTTACAGCGTTTTTTGTCGGGAGGACAGGATTCGAACCTGCGACCCCCTGGTCCCAAACCAGGTATTCTACCGG
>CAMLGR010000108.1 GCA_946479615.1 uncultured Bacteroidota bacterium
AAGAACGGGTATGAAGAACTGAATGCGCAGGTATGGCAGCAGAAAGATTTTGGCGATGGCAAAGGCGCTATCTATTTCCCTACCGATGTTCGCTATCTCTATGTTCAGAACCAGCGTACACGCAAAGGCGGTTCTGCTACGGTTGATTATAACTTCAACTCTACTTCCAGCATCGTGGCTAACGTGATGTACAGTGATTATTTAACAGAGATCACCCGTTACCGCAAACGTACACGTATGCAAACAGCGAACACGACTGTCAACGGAAGCGGTCAGTATGTAACGACCAAAGGAAGGTCTTACAATGAAGTTAAAGGCGCTGATGATGATATCAAGAACCTTAACTTCAGCCTGGAAGGTGAGACAACAGTAGGTAAAGTAAAACTGGATGCAGGTATTTTCGCGGCTAATTCACAATATGAAGAACATACTGGTACATATAACTTTATCACCGGTAACATTCCGCTGAACATTACTGATATCAGCGGTGACTACCTGGAAGCACAGGGTACTGACTGGAGAAACAATGCCAGCCTCTTTACTTACAATACGGTAGAGCATGAGCATTATGAAACAAGCGGTAAGAACTTTGTTGCCAGGCTGAACATGACGCTTCCTTATAAAATAGGAAAGAATTCTGCGTTCTTCAAAGCAGGTTTCAAAACAAAAAACACACATAGTGAAAGATTCTATCCTGATGAAGTATTGATCAGTACTTATGCCGGTGATGCTACTGTCGGAAAGCTGACTAATTTCTCAGGCGATCCTGAAGTGTCTTCTCATTTGCTGAATAACAACTTCGATTTCGGCCTGGGTGTTGATAAGGATAAAACGATCGATTTCTTTAACGCCCACCAGGGTGCAGATTTCCCGCTGGATGCATCTACGATCCGCACAACTACCGATACATGGTATTATGATGCGATCGAAAATGTAACATCCGGTTACCTGATGAACCGTATCCAGTTCAACAAACTCATGTTGCTGGCAGGTCTTCGCGTGGAAGCTACGAATGTTGATTACAAAGGAAATGTTGTGAATGTGGATGTAAATGGTTTCTGGGTATCTACAACACCTAACCGTAAAAAAACAGATTATACCAAATTCCTGCCTAACCTGCAGGCGAAATATGACCTGACAAGCAGTTTGGTCATGCGCGGTGGATTGACATTTGGTTATTCCCGTCCGAACTTTGTAGACCTGGTTCCTGGCCGTATCGCCAGCAAACTGGCTATGACTGTTGTAGATGGTAATCCTGAACTGAAACCTGCATTTGCTACCAACTACGATCTTTCTATCGAAAAATATCTTTCCAATCTCGGTATCCTTTCCGTAGGCGCTTTCTACAAGAAGATCGATGATTTCCAGTATAACAGTGTAACAGTACTCGATGGTACTGAATTTGAAAATGCTTCTTTATATACAGGATATCAATGGTTCCGTACCTTAAATGGCAACACTGCCAATGTATATGGTATCGAGTTGAATGCACAGGCCAACCTTACCTTCCTGCCCGGATTCCTGAAAGGATTCTCTGTGCTGGCCAATTATACGTATTCGCATTCCAATGCTGATGCACAGTTCAGAAAAGATATCCGTTTACCCGGACAGGCAACGAACACGGCTAATGCTTCTTTGTCTTACAGCATCAAAGGATTGACCGTGCAGGGAAATCTTAACTATAATGGTTCTTACACAGTAAGCCTTGGTGGTGATGATGCAACAGATGTAACAAGAGCAGAAAGGGTGCAGATCGATGCGAATGCTTCTTATCGTATCAACAAAAGATTTACCGTATACGCAGAAGCAGTGAACCTGACGAATGCACCACAGGTTGATTATTTTGGTGAACGTGCAAGGATCTATACCAAACAATATTATTCGTTCTGGGGCCGTGCTGGTTTGAAGTTCAGATTGTAAGAGCCCCGAAGTCCGGAATGCATCTTCCGGGCTTCTTTTTAAATCCTATGTGAACCCTATGTCCCTATGTGCCTATGTGGTAAAAATTACGCAGTGCTGTCATAGTACTATAACCGGATGGCGTAGGTTCACTACATAGGGACATAGGGTTCACATAGTTTACTAATAACAGCCGGGCAAGCCCGTAAAAGATATAACATGATAGATTTTGAAGCAGGACAGTTAAAAGTGCAGGTGTATGAGAACAGGAAGGAGATGGGCATTGCAGCAGCAAAAATGGCGGCAGCCTGTATCAATAAGCTGCTGGATAAGAAAGATATGGTCAATATCATTTTCGCCGCCGCCGCATCGCAAAATGAATTTCTGGAAGCATTGGTAAAAGAAAAAGCCGACTGGAGCCGCGTGAATGCTTTTCACATGGATGAATATATCGGGTTGCCAAAAGACGCACCCCAGCAGTTTGGCATCTGGCTCAAACAAAGGATATTCAGTAAACTTCCTTTTCGCGAAGTGTTTTATTTAAATGGACAGGCTGCCGATATCAAGGCTGAATGCAAACGGTATTCGGACCTGTTGAAAAAATACCCGGTCGATATCAGTTGCCTGGGAATCGGTGAAAACACACACCTTGCTTTTAACGATCCGCATGTAGCCGATTTCAATGATACACAATTGGTAAAAGTTGTCGATCTCGATGAAGCCTGTAAACAGCAACAGGTAAATGAAGATTGTTTTGATGATATCAGCCAGATCCCTCCTGATGCGCTGACATTAACTATTCCAGCCTTGATGCAGGCGGATCATATCTATTGTATGGTGCCCGGCGCATTGAAAGCGCAGGCGGTTTATTATACATTGACCGCAGATATCAGCGAACAATATCCATCTACTATTTTACGTACGCACCGGAATGCCGTTTTGCTGCTCGAAACAGCCAGCGCGGCAAAGGTTATGGAAGAAAAAGAGCATCAAACGATATCTATCACTAAAAATAGTTGAGTTATGGAAGTACATGCCGTGAGTGATCTTTCCCGGTTTCACCAGTTGGTATCCGATCTGTTCAGGTGGCCATCATCGCCGGCTGAATGGGAACAGTATAAATTATCGAAAGAGCAGGTGGAGTTTTATAAGGAATATGGATATGTCGCCAATATTAAATTACTGGATGAATGGCAGATTGAAAAACTCAATGATGAACTGGCACAGATCGCTGATCCCGCTCACCCGGGCAATTCGCTTTTTTACCAGTTTTCCTCCAATGAATCCGCCGATCCCAGTTCCATATTATTCCATTCACTAGGCGCCTGGCGCATTACCAAAGGCTTTCATGATATTTTATGGAACCCTGCTTTTGTCATGGCAGCCAGCCAGCTTCTCGGAAATAAACCGGTTCGTTTCTGGCATGACCAGTTATTTTGCAAACCTGCCAAACATGGCGGGGTAGTAGCCTGGCACCAGGACTATTCGTATTGGACACGTACAACACCCTTGCAACATCTTACCTGCTGGGTAGGACTTGATGATGCGACGATCGATAATGGATGTTTATATTATGTTCCTTACAGCCAGCATTGGGGATTACTTGATAAGCCCGAACTGGCAGGTGATATGGAAGGATTAATGAATTATTTGACCGATAAACAAAAGGCCGAATTCAAACCGGTTCCGGTTGAATTGAAAAAAGGTTATGCAGCATTTCATCACCCGTTAATGGTGCATGGTTCCTATGCCAACAAATCACCGCGGGCGCGCCGTGCATTTGTATTGAACGTATTTGCAGATGGAACCTTGTCCAACTCGGAAAACGGTGAATTGCTGCCGGGTACGCCGGGTATTAAAAAAGGAAATAAAATGGAGGGACAATTCTATCCATTACTTTTTGATCCTTCGGTGGCGAACCCTTCATCATAAAATTGAATATGTTACAATCAGTAGTTAAACCTGTCCGCATATTATTCTTTTGCCCGCGTTGGGGACATGCCCATCTTTCATGGGATGAATTAGCAGCGAAAGCGAAGAGCAGTGGCTATGATGGTATTGAAACCGATGTGCCGGAAACGGAATCCGGTATGGCAGAATTAGATGCAGCGCTTACCAAATATGAACTGCGCCTTGTTGCCCAGCACTGGCAAACAGTCGATCCCGGTTTCGACCAGCATAAAATAGCTTACAAAAAAAGATTGCGTCACATGGCATCGGTGCAGCCATTCTTTATCAATGCACAAACAGGAAGGGATTTCTTTTCTTTTCAGCAAAACCAGGAACTGCTTACGATTGCCGATCGCGTGGCAAAAGAAACCGGTGTTCCCGTTTTTCATGAAACGCATCGCGGTAAATTCAGTTTTGCTGCACATATTACTGCTGAATTTATCAGGAAAATTCCTTTCCTGCAATTGACATTGGATATATCGCATTGGATCAATGTGGCGGAAACATTTTTGGAAGATCAGCAGGCTGCCGTAGATCTTGCCATTTCACGTACGAAGCACGTACATGCACGTGTTGGGCATACACAGGGATCTCAAATTACTGATCCGCGCAAACCGGAATGGAAAGAAGCGGTGGATGTTCACCTGGCGTATTGGGATCGTATCATGGATAGCAATCGTAAAGCAGGAAATGAATGGATCAGCTTTACGCCTGAATTCGGCCCTTTACCGTATATGCCATTGCATCCTGATACTGGCAACCCGGTAACCGATCAGTGGGAAGTGAATGTATACATGATGGAATTATTGAAGAAGCGGTTCGGGATTTAATTATAAATTATGAGTTATGAATGGTTATGAATAATAAGATCACGGAGATGCCTTCGAAATACCGGCACCTGGAAAAAATGACTACGGCCGAGATCGTTCAGCATATCAATGAGGAAGATCAGACCGTGGCTTTATCGGTTCAAAAGAAATTACCGGAGATAGCAGCGCTGGTAGATGCCCTTGCAGAAAAAATGAAAATGGGCGGACGTTTATTTTACCTCGGAGCCGGCACCAGTGGCCGCCTGGGTATTTTGGATGCGAGTGAATGGGCACCGACCTATGGCGTTCCCGAAACATGGGTGAATGGATTGATGGCCGGTGGCATGGATGCGATTCGTTTTGGTATTGAAGATGCAGAAGATAAATATGATACAGCCTGGAAAGATCTGCAGGAGTATAAAATATCCACCAATGATTTTGTGATCGGTATCGCTGCCAGCGGCACTACACCTTATGTAGTCGGCGGTTTGCGGGATGCAAGGAAGCAAGGCATAGCAACCGGTTGTATTGTTTGTAATAATAACAGCCCGGTGGCTGCGCAGGCTGATTATCCAATCGAAGTGGTAGTCGGACCTGAATTTGTTACGGGCAGCACCCGTATGAAAAGCGGCACTGCACAGAAAATGGTGCTTAATATGATTTCTACTGCTGTCATGATACGATTGGGCAGGGTAGAGGACAATCGCATGGTGCACATGCAGATCAGTAATGAAAAGCTGGTGGATCGTGGTACACTCATGTTAATGGAACAATCCGGTATTACTGATTATGAAGAGGCGAAAGCGCTTTTATTGAAATATGGAAGTGTGTATGATGCTTTAAAAAATAAAAAATAATTATGCCAGCAACGGTAGTAGCCGCACCCGTGATCTCTGCAACACAGCAATACAGGAAAAACATCCTGATCATCGGGTTGTTCTTTTTCATCTTTGGGTTTACTACCTGGGTCAATGCAACGCTGATCCAGTATCTCCGTATTGCCTGCGAATTAAAAGAATGGGAAGCCTACCTGGTCACTTTTGCTTTTTATATTTCTTATACGGCGATGGCGATACCTTCCAGCCGTGTACTGGAACGTACCGGGATGGTGAAAGGAATGAGTGTTGGACTGATCGTGATGGGTATCGGTTGTTTGATCTTTATACCGGCCGCGCTGACGAGGATGTATAGTTTATTTTTACTGGGGTTGATCTTTGTAGGAGGCGGGCTTACCTTATTGCAAACGGCTGTCAATCCTTATATCACGTTTCTTGGCCCGGCAGAATCGGCTGCAAAGCGGATCAGTATCATGGGCATTTGTAATAAAACAGCCGGTATACTCGCGCCGCTGATCATGGGAAGTATTATCCTGAAAAATTCAGGTGGATTGATCGAAGCGTTGAGTAAAATGAATGCGCAGGAAAAAGAAATACGGTTGAATGAATTATCGCATGATGTGATCGTCCCGTATGTTATCCTTGCATTGATACTTTTCCTGATTGCGTTTCTGATCCGCTTTGCCCATTTGCCGGAACTTAAACCCGATGCCGGAGAAAGTGTATCGGCAGCAATTAAAACAACTAACAGTGCACATACCCAGCAATACATACTGGGGTTCACTGCCATCTTTTTTGCAGTAGGCTGCGAAGTGCTTTCGGGTGATACCATTGGGAACTATGGTCTTTATCACGGAGTGAACCTGGATATCGCTAAAAACTATGCATCTTACCCCCTCACTGCCATGATGATCGGTTATATCGCGGGTGTGATACTGATCCCGAAATACATTTCCCAGCAAACCGCCTTTTATGTTTCTTCCTGGCTTGGGTTGGTGATCGTCGCATTGATCGTGATCCTGCCGGGTATGTATTCCATTGGCTGCCTGGCATTGCTGGGATTGGCCAATGCCATGTTATGGCCTGCCATCTGGCCACAGGCATTAAAAGGAATGAGTGGTAAAGCATTGGCCAAAGGATCTGCCATTCTCATTATGGGAATTGCGGGCGGCGCTTTGATACCACTTGCGTATGGATGGCTGGCAACCTATATCAATAACCAGTATGCGTATCTTATTTTACTGCCGGCTTACCTGTTTCTTTTATATTACAGTCTCAAAGGCAGAAAGGACAAGACAGTTTACTAAAATATATCAACATGATGAATCCCGGAACAAACCTGGCCGCTACCGAAAAGCCTGGTAACTATCGCTGGATCGTTTGCAGTTTGCTTTTCTTCGCGACCACGATCAACTATCTCGACCGGCAGGTAATGGGTTGGTTAAAACCGATCCTGGCAGAGAGGTTTCACTGGACGGAGACAGATTACAGTCATATCGTGATGGCTTTTACGGCTGCTTACGCGGTGGGATTGGTCGTGTTCGGGCGTGTCATCGATAAGATCAGCAGCAAACTGAGTTATACCTTTTCCATTACGATATGGAGTATAGCGGCGATGTTGCATGCAGTAGTGAAAAGTACATTGGGTTTTGGCATTGTAAGGGGATTGCTTGGGTTAGGTGAATCGGGAAACTTTCCGGCGGCTGTTAAAACTGTAGCCGAATGGTTCCCCAAAAAAGAAAGAGCGCTGGCCACCGGTTTTTTTGATTCGGGATCTAACATTGGTGCATTGCTGGTACCGTTGGTGATACCATGGATCTTATCAAGCTATGGATGGCAGGAAGCATTTATCATCACCGGTGCACTTGGTTTTCTCTGGTTGATTGCCTGGCGTTTTTTCTACGAGATCCCGCAAAAACAAAAACGGTTAAAGCCGGCCGAACTGGCGTATATTTTAAGTGATGATCCCGTAGCAGAAGGAACAGAGAAAAAACCAGAGGTCAAATGGGCACAGTTATTTACCATGAGACAGACATGGGCATTTATCGTAGGAAAATTTTTTACCGATCCTATCTGGTATTTCTTTTTATTCTGGCTGCCTTCTTATTTCTCCAATACATTCAATATGGACCTGAAGAAACCGAGCCTGCCGATGATACTCGTATACACCGGTGCTACGGTGGGTGCGATCGGTGGCGGTTATTTATCTTCTAAACTGATCAAGAAAGGCTGGCCTGTTTTCAAGGCGCGTAAATTCGCGTTACTGGCATCGGCGCTGGCGGTATTGCCGATCATTGCCACAAGATATACCGATAATATGTGGGTGGTTGTGTTCCTGCTCGCGCTGGCGATTGCCGGTAATGCGGCCTGGAGCGCCAATATCTTTACGATCGTTTCCGATATGCTGCCTAAAAAAGTGGTGAGCTCGGTGATCGGGATCGGTAGTATGGCCGGTGCGGTCGGTGGTGTATTGTTCCCGATGCTTGTCGGTTTTATTTTGGATTATTATAAAGCAATTGGCAATATCACTACCGGGTATAATATTATATTCATCTTTTGCAGCCTTTCATTTCTGCTTGCCTGGTTGTTGATCCATTGGATCACGCCGAAGATGGAGCCGGTTGATTTTTGATGCTGAAAACTGATGATGGAGAATAGAGAATAAGGAATGAGAAAGTTAGCGTCTGATATTGGAATATCTTTATCGGTTTGAAATGATATAAAATGCAAACTGTCATTTTCTCATTTCTTATTTATTATTCCTTATTTCTCATTTAATAAAAAGGTTAATTTATAACAATGAAATGGATCCTTTCGCTTTGCTGCATTCTTACCAGTGTTTCTTTATTGTCACAACAGGCATCGATCTATCATAGCGGTTGGATCGATTTCAATAAGAATGGCAAGAAAGATGTATTTGAAGATACCACGCAAACTACCGATAAGCGTGTGGCCGATCTTTTATCCCAGATGACGCTGGAAGAAAAGACCTGCCAGATGGCTACACTGTATGGTTACGGTCGTGTATTAAAAGATGAATTGCCAACACCGGCCTGGAAGAATGCGATCTGGAAAGATGGCATCGCCAATATCGATGAACAATTAAACGGGGTGCCGTTTCATCCTGAAGCCGCATCTTCCTATTCTTTTCCTTACAGCAAGCACACCGATGCCATCAATACCATCCAGAAATGGTTCATTGAAGAAACAAGATTAGGCATCCCCGTCGATTTTACGAATGAAGGTATTCATGGTCTTTGCAGCGACCGCGCCACTTCATTGCCGGCGCCGATCTCCATCGGTTCTACCTGGAACAAACAATTAGTAAGACAGGCGGGATCGATCGTAGGACGTGAGGCCAAAGCATTAGGATATACCAATGTGTATGCACCAATTCTCGATCCCGCGCGCGATCAGCGCTGGGGCAGGGTCGTGGAATGTTATGGTGAAGATCCTTTCCTGATCGCAGAACTTGGTAAGCAAATGACATTGGGCATACAGGACCAGGGCGTGGCAGCTACCTTAAAACATTTTGCAGTATACAGTGTTCCCAAAGGTGGCCGTGATGGTGAAGTAAGGACCGATCCGCATGTCGCTCCGCGTGAAATGCAACAATTATATGTGTATCCTTTTCGTCGCGTGATACAGGAAGCGCATCCGCTGGGAGTGATGAGCAGTTATAATGATTGGGACGGTGTACCCATTACCGGTAGTCACTATTTCCTGACTGAATTATTACGCGAACAATTTGGATTCAACGGGTATGTGGTATCCGATAGCAAGGCAGTAGAATACATTTATGATAAACATCATGTCGCCGAAGATTTTAAAGAAGCGACAAGACAGGCGGTAGAAGCGGGATTAAATGTATGGACCAATTTCAATACGCCTGATGCATACATTAATAATATCCGTTCCCTGGTAAAAGAAGGAAAGCTCTCCACCAAAATCGTAGATCAGCGGACAGCAGAAGTCTTGCGTGTAAAATTCTTACTGGGTTTATTTAACCAGCCTTTGCGCGATGCCAAAGCTGCTGATCAGTTAGTGCATACAACTGCCGATGAAGCCTTCTCCAAAGAGATCGACCGGCAGACATTAGTACTATTAAAAAACACGAATAACCTGTTGCCCCTGGAAAAGAAAGCCGGTAAGAAAATACTGGTAACAGGACCTTTGGCCGATGCTACCTTGTATGCAGTCAGCCGGTATGGACCTAATAACAATCCTGTTACTTCTGTTTACCAGGGCATACGTGGTTTATTGGGTGATAAAGCCCATGTGAAATATGAGAAGGGTTGTGAAGTAACGAATGAAGGATGGCCTGAAACGGAGATCATCAATACTCCGTTAAATAAACAGGATAGGGAAAGCATTCAAAGGGCAGTGGCACAGGCAAAGCAATCGGATATCATTATTGCTGTATTGGGTGAGGATGAAAAAACGGTAGGAGAAGGATTGTCGCGTACCTCACTGGAATTGCCCGGTCGCCAGGAACAATTGCTCGAAGCATTATATGCAACCGGCAAACCGGTAGTGCTGGTATTGATCAATGGACAACCGCTGACGGTGAACTGGGCAAATAAATATGTACCGGCTATTATCGAAGCGGGTTTTCCCGGGCCTTCTGCGGGTCATGCGATTGCAGCGGCTTTATTTGGTGATTACAATCCTGGTGGCAAACTGAGTATCACCTGGCCAAAAACAGTCGGACAGATCGAATTTAATTTTCCTTTCAAACCGGCTTCACAGGCAGACCAGGCGCCGGCTGGCCGCAATGGAGCAGGGAATACGATTGTCAATGGTTCTTTATATCCCTTTGGATATGGATTGAGTTATACCAGTTTTGGGTATAGCAATCTCGAGGTGACACCTGCCCGGCAGCATTCACAGGGAACCATTGATGTATCGGTTGATATCACGAATACCGGCAAACGATCCGGTGATGAAGTGGTGCAATTATATATAAAAGATAAATTGAGTAGTGTGATCACTTATGAAATGCAGTTAAGGGGTTTTGAACGGATCAGTTTGCAGCCTGGCGAGAAAAAGACCGTGAAATTCACACTAAAGCCTGATGATCTCGCTTTGCTGGATAAGGACATGCACTGGGTCGTAGAACCCGGCGAATTCGAAGTGCTGATCGGCAGCTCTTCGGAAGATATAAGAGTGAAGAAGAGCTTTATGATTGAATAGACGCCAGGGTTGTTAGAGTATTATAGTAGCCCGAATGGAACACGGATAGATGTGGATGAACGGATATAATATGGATGGTATTATAAACTAAGATTAAAATCAATTTTCATCCGTTTATCCAATTTCATCCGTGTTCTATTTAGTTCTGTTCTAGTTCAAGATATTCCTCTCCGGGAGAGACCGGAAAATCTTATAGCGGCCCGAATGGAACACGGATAGATGTGGATGAACGGATATGATATGGATTAAGCATTATAAATGAAGATTTAAAATCAATGGTCATCCGTTTATCCAATTTCATCCGTGTTCTATTTAGTTCTGTTCTAGTTCAAGATATTCTTCTCTGGGAGAGCCAGGAATTATAGTAGTTTGGTAGTACGAATTGTGCGCCAGGCTTTTTTATCGTTGTCAAATATTTTTCTTTTTATTTCAGGCGTTCTTCCAAAATTCAGCAGCAAACCAACCTCCAGTTCAGTTGCTTTTAAATAATTAACTAATTGCAATTCGCTTTCTGTCGATAAGAATTCAGCGGCTTTTAATTCGCAGAGAATACAATTTTCTACTACAAGGTCTGAATAATAGCTTCCTACCAAAATGCCATTATAATATACAGATATTTGCTTCTGTTTCTCCACCTTCAGACCAAGCCCTGTAATTTCCAGGAACATAGCATTTTCATATACTTTTTCTAAAAAGCCATATCCCAATTTTGTATAGACATTATAAAATGCACCTATTATCTGTTCCGTCAAATCCTTATATTTCATAAAATATTATTTAAGAATGTTCATTATGACGCGAATAGAACACGGATAGAATTGGATGAACAGATATTATGTGGATGGTACCAGATGAATGAAGTAAAATCATTTATAATCCATCCATCCAATTCTATCCGTGTTCTATTTAGTTCTACTGCTAATTTAGAATAGCCCTGCATGGAAACCATGTGTAAAAAAACGTTGTTTCATGTTTTTTCCTGACCTTTAAGGAAGAAACCTATCCCTATAAATGATCAAATACCTGCAACTTCCTATCCGTTTTGAGGTGTCACCTATGCTGGAAGAAATCAGTCATCTTCCCGGTATCGGCTGGAAAATGCACTATAACAAAAAACATTATGAAGGCGACTGGAGTGTGATCGCACTACGATCGCCCGGAGGAGATCCCGGAAATATTTTTTCCATTCATGCGTCTGCCAATGATCAATTGCAATACAGGGATACTCCCTTACTGGCTCAATGTCCTGCGATAAACAGGGCGCTGGACTACCTGCAATGCGAAAAGACAATGGTACGGCTGATGAAATTAAATGCCGGCGCCATCATCAAACCTCATACCGATCATGATATGTGCTTTGAAGCCGGTGAAACACGTTTTCATATCCCCTTACAAACAAATGAACAGGTTGATTTCTGTATAGAAGAGGAAAAAATACCTATGCAGGAAGGAGAGTGCTGGTACCTCAATCTTGGTTTAACACACCGCGTTACCAATGCCGGCGCTACAGATCGTATTCACCTTGTCGTTGATTGTATCGTAAACGACTGGATCCAAACTCAATTTGCAGCCCCGGGTATTCATAAAAAGGAAATCACGCAGGCAACACCGGTTCAATATAGCAAAGAAACAAAGCGTGATATCATCACTTCTCTCCGTTTATTAAATACAACCGTTGCCCATGCAATGGCCGATAAAATGGAACTGGATAATGAATAAGGAAGTACAACCCGGCACAGATATACTGAAGACCTGTATTGTCTTCCTGCAAAGCATCGGCATTCAAACTGTGTTCAGAAAAATTGAAGCCGGAAGTTTTTTACCCGGCTTGCTGATCGAAAATGGGCAACTCATTATCGATCAGCAAGCATTGCTATATCCCGGTGATATTTTGCATGAAGCGGGTCATATCGCCGTAGTGCCTGCTGATGAACGACCTTCATTGAACCATCAATCAATTATAGAAAGCAAGCATCGGGAATCGGAAGAGATGATGGCGATCGCCTGGTCGTATGCTGCCTGTGTGCATTTACAGATCGATCCTTATATCGTTTTTCATAGTGAAGGATATAAAGGTGGAGGGAAGAGTATCGTTGAAAATTTTCAGTCAGGTCATTTTTTCGGAACACCTATGTTGCAATGGTGCGGGATGACGATCGAACCGCGAAACGATCCATCCGGAACAAATGTTTATCCGAAAATGATCAAATGGCTGCGCGGGTAATGATAAGAGTATTTACTTAATAACTTTTGCGCTACATATTGGTAAATAAAAAATGATCGAATAAATTATTGTGGTAAAATTGTTTTTACATAATAAATTCCGAAGTTTGCCTCACTTTCGCATCCAATGATTAAATAATCACACTTTCGTCCTGCTTTTTTGAGAAGATACCTTTTGTGTTAGTGTAATTCACTATCGTGGGTTGATAGATATTACTGAATGTAAATCTGCAAACCGTTTTTCAGTTCTTTGTTATATAACTTGTATTATTCCAACGCTTTTTATTCTATCAGATATAAACCTTAATCAAAACTTATGGAAGGAGTACTTGCAGTTGTAACCTGTTTTGCAGCTGACTTCGCGCCACGCGGTTGGGCGTACTGCAACGGGCAGCTTTTAGCGATTTCTACGAACCAGGCATTATTCTCCCTGCTTGGTACCACCTTTGGTGGAAATGGTATTCAAACATTCGGATTGCCGGATCTTCGAAGCCGCGTTCCTGTTTCTACCGGCCAGGGCGGCGGATTAACCAATTATGTATTGGGACAACAAGGTGGCGCAGAAACAGCTTCAGTGACCATCAATAGCATGCCTTCACACACACACAATGGCAATCTTACCCTGACAATCGATGCGGATAGCAGTGACGGTGGTGTTCCCCGTGCCGTGAATACATATCCTGCCAAGCTTGCTAATTCTTATGCGGCTGCAGCCGATGGAGTGATGGCTACGCCCACTTATAATGTAACTATAGGTACAGCCGGGGGGAGTGTTCCTGTTTCCGTATTATCACCTTACCTGGCAATGAATTATATCATTTGCCTGCAGGGAATTTTTCCCAGCCGTAACTGATATCCCACATTATTAATCTGCTCATTAAAACTTTATCTATGTTCATTGAACCATATCTTGCTAATGTCACCATATTCGCGGGCAATTTTGCTCCGCGTGGATGGATGTTTTGTAATGGCCAGTTGCTTGCTATCGCCGAATATGATGCATTGTTTGCGTTGCTCGGCACTACCTATGGCGGTGATGGCCAGGTTACGTTTGCCCTGCCTGATTTCCGCAGCCGGGTAGCAGTACATACCGGTCAGGGTCCTGGCCTCAGTAATTATGTATTGGGCGAAATGTCCGGGACAGAACAGGTAACTCTTCTTTCGATCAACCTGCCTGTTCACAACCACACGTTGATTTCGCTGACAGGTGCACCGCCCGCAACAAGTGTGGCCGGTACACTGGAT
This sequence comes from uncultured Bacteroidota bacterium, assembly GCA_946479615.1. The sequence continues at coordinate 14,156 of CAMLGR010000108.1, forward strand.
GATCCTACAGGCAATGTTCCTGCTTCCACATCAGGGATCAATACGTATAATACAGCAGGTACAGGTAGCATGGCTGCCACTCCTAATAGTACCACCAGCTCAATAGCCGGAAATAATGCACCATTCGGTATTATACCACCCGTTCTCGCCATGAATTATATCATTGCCGTGGAAGGAATTTTTCCTTCGCGTAACTAAACTGGTTATTAAAATTTAAAAAAATATTTATGGAAGGAGTTATAGGATATGCAACTTTATTCGCCGGCAATTTTGCTCCCAAGAACTGGGCATTTTGCAGCGGCCAGATCATAAACATCGCTTCCAATACTGCATTGTTCTCGATCCTGGGAACGGTATACGGAGGTAATGGCACAACTACATTCGGCTTGCCTGATCTGCAGGGAAGATCGGTAGTAGGTGTCGGGCAAGGGCCGGGGCTTTCATCGTATACACTGGGACAAAAAACAGGAACCGAGAATGTAACCTTAAACATCACCAACCTGGCGGCGCACGTGCACCCGGTGCTGGTAAATATTGTTCCTGCTGCTGCAACGTCCGCAACGGCAGAAACACCGATCGGTGGCGTGTATGCGAATAATACAGAACAATTATACAATCCATCGGCAGATTCTTCATTCAAAACATATACGGGTACTCTTACGATGACGCCCACCGGGAACAATACTCCTGTTCCGACATTGCACCCGGTGCTGGGATTGAATTATATCATTTGTTTATTCGGTGTGTACCCGGCCAGAAATTAACCGGTGCTTCCTTTTTAATCCAACAAAACGTATGCTAACCCGAATTGGTTTTTTACTTCCCCGTTCTACTGATTATCCCGGCATGGGCTATGATATCGTAGATGCCATGAAGTATAAATTAAAAATGCTGGGGCATGATCCGGTTCAGTTTTTTTCAGAGAATATCGGTTTTGGTGAAAACAGCACGTTGAATTATTCAAAGGGAGAAAAATTATTCCTGCAGGATGAAGTTGATCTGGTTGTTGTTTACAGCAACTCCTCCAATGCAGAACCTTTGTATCAATTGGCGACTGCTTTCAATAAACCATTGATCATACTCGATGCAGGCATGCAGATACCACAATCACCTGTATCGCCTCTTTGTTATCATATTTCTTTACAGGGTGTGCATGCCTGTCGCATTTCTGGTAATATGGCCGGTGAAGGCAACCGGAAAGTATTAATGGCCACTTCCTTTTATGATGGCGGCTATCGCGGGCCCTGGTGTTATGATCGTGGATTATCCGAAGCAGGCGGAGCTATCTGCGCCAATTATGTAAGCGGGTATAAACAAGCCGAGTTTACCATCGATCCCTATATTGGCATGCTTCAGCAATCAGGAGCCACATCCGTAGCCGCTTGTTTCAGCAGTTATCTCGCCGAACTTTTCTTTAAGGCATTACATGAAAAAAATAAAGAAGCGGTAACACTGCCGTTCTATTGTTCACCTTTTATGGCAGAAGAACAGTTGCTGGGTAAATGCGATTTTCCCGGCGGCGATTTTTTTACTGTCGTACCATGGGCGCAATCACTCACCAATAAAGAACAACGCATTTTCCTCGACAAGATCCAGGCAGAGAAAAATAAAGAGGCCAATATTTTTCATCTCCTGGGATGGGAAGCTGCTGTTGTTGCCAGCCAGGCCGCTTCACAGGGCGTGGCTTCACTGAAGAATTTTTCGTATCAAAGTCCGAGGGGGGAAGTGACCATACATCCAGGTACGCATTACACGTATGCTCCCCTGTACAAAGGAATGATCAGGGAAAATGCAAATGGAAAATGTGTACTCGAGATAGCGGCTGAAATCCCCATCGATGGCAATGAACATATAAAGATCATGGATGATAAACCCGATTCGATCACTTCGGGATGGAAGAATAATTATTTATGTATCTAAGCCTATGCGAATAGCTGTACTTTGTAATGACCGTATCGCGATGCCTGCACTTGATTACCTGCTCCAGTCAGGTATGGCCATCGCTGCAGGTATGCCCGATCGTCAGCATGAAACGCAATCGATGGTCAGGGATCGTTGCGCACAGGCGAATATTCCTTTTCAGCTATTTACTAAAAAAAATCTTTTACCCGATATGACGGACTGGCTGCATACACACCAGCCTGATGTAGTATTGGTTAAAACATTCCCTTTTTTAATACCCGCCGAAGCATTGGACATTCCCCGTTATGGATTTATCAATTTTCATTATGCACCATTACCGGCCTGGC
>CAMLGR010000109.1 GCA_946479615.1 uncultured Bacteroidota bacterium
ACCTTTGCAGAAAGATGCTATCTTCCGTATTGCCTCGCAAACCAAGGCGATCACGAGTGTAGCCATCATGATTTTATATGAAGAGGGAAAGTTATTGCTCGATGATCCGGTATCGAAATACATTCCTGCGTTCAAGGGACAAACCGTACTCGATCAGTTCAATGCAACCGATACTACTTATACAACAGTGCCTGCGCAGGGAGAAATTACCATCCGCCATTTGCTGACCCATACTTCCGGTCTTGGCTATGCACAGATCGGCTCCAAAGAGGCTAATGCTATTTATGCAAAAAGCAATCTTACGGCTGGTATTGGTGTAAAGGATGATAAGTTACTCGATGCGATGAACCGTCTTGCCAAACTGCCATTAATGCACCAGCCCGGTGCCAAATGGACTTATGGATTGAATTCCGATCTGCTCGGTTGCCTCGTGGAAGTAATATCAGGTATGAGCCTGAATGATTTTTTCAAAAAAAGGATCTTTGATCCATTGGGAATGAAGGATACTTATTTTACTGTGCCTGCTGAAAAAGCTGCCCGCCTGGTAAATATGTATCATGAAGATGCACAGGGTCACATGGTAAAAACAGAAGGAGCCGTATTAGGAAGCAGAGCTATCACACAATACCCACTCGAGCCGACTACTTACTATTCAGGAGGTGCGGGACTTTCTTCCACGATTTACGATTATGCTGTTTTCCTGCAAATGCTATTGAACGATGGAAAGTATAATGGAAAAAGAATATTGAGTAGTAACAGTGTTCGTATCATGACCACTAACCAGATCGGCGATATGCCTTTCAGAGATGCCGATAAATTCGGATTAGGATTTCAGCTCATCACCGAAAAAAGCAGCGGACGCACACTGGCACAACCGGGAACATTCAGTTGGGGTGGCGCTTTCAGCACTTCTTATTGGGTAGATCCCAAACAAAAGATCGTCATGTTGTTTTATCGCCAGCTGACCGGTGGAACACATGGTGATGTAAGCGAAAAATTCAGAACGCTCGCCTACCAGGCATTGAATTAATAAAGCAGAAAAAAGTCAGCACCTGTATTATAACGCTGTCTATTATTGGCAGCAAGTTTGATCATAGCATTACTCAATGAAAATCCTCAGCATTTATTTACGCCCCTACCGGGGATGGATCACACTTGCACTGGCCCTGGCCGGTATCGCGCAGGTATTATCATTGTATGACCCGGTCATTTTTGGTAAGATCATTGATAAATATGCATTGAACCGGGGCAACAAAACACAGGACGAACTGTTGCAGGGCGTTATGTTCTGGCTGAGTATTGCCGTTGGCATTGCTTTAGCGGCCCGCATGGTCATGGCATTCAAAGATTATGTACTGCGCATGGTAGTGCAGAAATTTGGCATGCAGATCTTCAATGATGGATTAAGACAAACCCTGCGCTTGCCTTTCCAGGAATTTGAAGACAGCAGCAGTGGCGAAATCCTCGCTATCCTTCAAAAAGTAAGAACCGACACCGAACGGTTTATCACCAATTTTATCAATATTCTTTTTTCTTCGGTAGTAGGCGTTGGCTTTTTGATCTGGTATGCCATCACCAAACACTGGCTGCTCATTCCTGTATTCCTGATCGGCGTGGTATTGCTCGGTGGATTAACAAGTATTCTCAGCCGTTCGATCAAAGTATTGCAACGATCGTTGATCCGCCAGACAAGAAAGATGAGCGGCACCATCACCGAATCATTACGCAATATAGAATTAGTAAAAAGCCTGGGGCTTACTTATCCTGAAATAAGACGGCTCCGCCAGCATACACAGGAGATCTATGACCTGGAAATGGGCAAGGTAAAAAAATTAAGAACGCTTACTTTTCTGCAAGGCACGATCTTAACCGTATTGAAACAATCGATCCTTTTTATTTTACTCTGGCTGATCTTCCGGAAAATATTATCACCCGGCGAATTGATATCCATGCAGTTCATCTCCACGGCTATCATCGGGCCTTTGCAGGATCTTGGCAGTATTATTCTTTCCTATCGTGAAGCAGAAGCCTCTTTACAGGTTTTTAATGAATTGATGCTGAAAGAACCTGAATACCGTCCCGAAGTACCGATCGATGTAGGGCCTATCGAACACCTGAGTTTTAAAAATGTATCGTTCCGTCATCGGCGCGCTACTACCAATTCTATCGAAGAGATCTCATTCGAAGCATCATTGGGCGATACGATTGCATTTGTAGGACCATCGGGTTCCGGTAAATCCACGCTGGTGAAGTTATTAGTAGGATTATATACACCGGGAAAAGGAGAAATTTTGTATGATGGTGTCTCTTCTCTTGATATCCGTTACAACCGGATCAGGAAACAAATGGGATTTGTAACACAGGATACACAACTATTCTCAGGTACTATCCGGGAGAATATGCAATTTGTAAAACCCGACGCCAGTGATGAAGAAATATATGATGCCCTGCAAAAAGCATCCGCCGTTCCTATTATTGAAAATATGGGAGACGGATTGAATACGATGCTGGGTGAAGGAGGTAAGAAAATCTCCGGCGGAGAGAAACAACGTTTATCCATTGCCCGGGCGCTTCTTCGTCAGCCAAGACTTTTGATCTTCGATGAAGCCACTTCTGCGCTGGATTCGTTGACAGAAGAACAGATCACCGATACGGTTAAAAAAATATCTGCATTAAGACAACAGATCACTGTGTTGATCGCACACCGGTTATCGACGATCATGCATGCCGATACGATTTACGTTTTGGAAAAAGGTAAAATCGTAGAACAGGGCAGTCATGACGAACTGGTAGATAAAAAAGGTTTGTACTATGCCATGTGGCGGCAACAGATCTGGGAAAGAAAGATGCCGGTGGTGACTATAGAGGAAGAGGAGGAGTGAAGAATAAGGAATAAGAAACAGAGAAATAAGAAATTAGAAAATGACAGCATTACTAATGAAAAAGTTTTCCATTTCGTAGTACTGCCTTTACTTCCTTATTTCTCTGTTCCTTATTCCTTATTTTTTATTTAACACTCCTCTAATACCGCCTTAACTTCTTTAAAACACTAAAGAAAGTATTTTAAAGAAAAAAAATGAAGCACTATTTACCTGCTGTTCTGTTACTATTATCATCCATTACTGCTTTTTCACAAACAACTCCCGATAGCAGCCGGGCCGAACAATATTGCATGGTACGAATATGGGAAACCGGTTTATCCAGCAAAGTGGAAATAACTGTCGATTATGGCGAACCCATGAAGTTTGGAATTAATGCCAGCATTCTGAAAGATGAAGAAACCGGCAAAAAGAAAAAATTCAAATCGGAAGTAGATGCCCTTAATTATTTTGGGAGATCAGGATGGAAACTGGTCAATGCTTTCCCGGTAGTGGAAGGAAGAAGTTCTTATACACGCTATCTTTTTAAAAAGACAACAGCTATCCTATCCAATTAATATTGCAACAATTTATTGATCGATGCTGCCAATCGTTCCCGGGCAAGAAAATTATTTTCAAGCACCACGCTGAACGGAATAGGTGTATCCAGCGAAGCGCAACGCATGACCGGCGCATCGAGTATACTAAAACAATGCTCGGCGATCCATGCTGCTATTTCACCACCGATGCCGCCAGTCAGCGTATCCTCATGCAATACCAGCACACGGCCTGTTCGTTGCACCGCATTCCTGATCGCCATATAATCCAGTGGTAATAATGTACGCAGGTCAAGAATATCGATGGATATATCCGGGTTTTCCGCTGCATAATCTTCCGTCCAATGCACACCGGCTCCATAAGTAATGATACTTATCTCATCTCCTTCACGCACATGTCTTGCTTTGCCAATTTCTATTTCATAGTACGATTCCGGCACCGGCCCGCTGACACTTCTGTACAATGCCTTATGTTCAAAAAACATTACAGGATTAGGATCGTTGAATGCCGCGATCAGCAATCCTTTTGCATCCATGGGTGTGGAAGGATAAACAACTTTTAATCCGGGTGTATGGGCAAACCAGGCTTCATTACTTTGACTATGAAACGGACCGGCACCAACGCCACCGCCCGCAGGCATACGTATCACTACATCGGCGTTTTGTCCCCAGCGATAATGAATCTTAGCCAGGTTATTAACGATCTGGTTGAAGCCGACAGTTACAAAATCAGCAAACTGCATTTCCATCATACTCTTATATCCTTCCAGCGATAGTCCCAATGCCGAACCAACGATAGCACTTTCACATAAAGGTGTATTGCGCACTCTTTCTTTACCAAATTCATCAAGAAAACCTTCTGTGATTTTAAAAGCGCCGCCATATCCCGCAATATCCTGTCCCATCAAAATAAGATTGCCATGTTGTTTCATGGATTGATGCAATCCTTCTTTAATAGCATCAATCATCCGAAGTTCCCTGGCAGGCTCTTCCGGCTCATACGACATCGATGAATTATCGATCTGTGTTGTTTGGTGATCGATAACAGGCGCATATACATCGCCCAATTCCTTTTCCGTATCTGCTATTACAGGTTGTGCATTGAATCCAACAGCAAGTTCTTCTTCTATTTTTTGCCTGAATTCATTTCGGATCTCTTCAACCGATGTCCCGGATAAAACATTTTCTCTCACGAGGAATTGTTCGTAATTGGCAACAGGATCTTTCTTTCCCCATAATTCAAATAAATTCTTAGGAACATATTTCGTACCGCTTGCTTCTTCATGTCCGCGCATCCGGAAAGTGATCGCTTCGATGAGATAAGGCTTCTGATTGCGCAAACAATATTCGCGTACGCCTTTGATGGTATCGTATACACCCAATACATCATTACCATCGATCGTCACTCCTTCCATGCCATAGCCTTTGGCTTTATCCACCAAACTGATACAGCGATATTGTTCACTCGTGGGCGTACTTAATCCGTAGCCATTATTTTCTATTAAAAAGATAACCGGCAGATCCCATACGGCGGCTACATTCAGTGCTTCATGAAAATCACCTTCGCTCGTTCCGCCTTCGCCGGTAAACGCCAATGAGATCTTATTTTCTTTTTTTAATTTATGTGCTAATGCTATCCCATCTGCAATAGCGAGTTGTGGTCCGAGGTGGGAGATCATACCACATATATGATGCTCACGGGCGCCAAAATGAAAACTTCTTTCCCGCGCGTTGCTATATCCTTCAACAGAACCCTGCCATTGACTAAATAATTTATGCAAAGGCATATGGCGACTGGTAAATACGCCGAGGTTGCGGTGAAGAGGCATGATCCATTCATCTTCCTGCAATGCCAGGGTTGCACCAACTGCTATCGCTTCCTGCCCGATACCACTGAACCATTTTGATATCTTTCCCTGCCGCAACAGTACCAGCATTTTTTCCTCGATCATGCGTGGCCATAAAAGATTCCGGTAGATATGCGTCAGGGTTTCACCAGACAACTGTTTTCTGTCAAATTGCATATTGCAATTTCCACCATTCGGTTGGAATTAACAATAGAAGTTTGCAGCCGGCAGACGTTAACGTCCGGGCGATTTATTTGATAAGATTAATTTAATGATGATTTCGGTTAAAACCTGTCCATTGTCAACGGCGCACTGGCTATTGTTCTCTCTTCCTTTGCCTGTCTTCTTCGCTGAAGAGCAGGGAAGTGATTATGGTAAGCAACAAACTAAAGAGAAGCCCCCATCCGAAACTATCGATCTTGAATCCTTTTACCCAGTCGCTGGCGAGCAGAACAATGATCGTATTGATAACAAACAGGAATAGTCCAAAGGTGATGAGCGTTAAAGGAAGTGTGAAAAGGATCAATACCGGTTTCAGAAAAACGTTCAGCAAACCCAGTACCACGGCAAACCAAATGGCAGTGATATAAGTTTCTACATGTACTCCCGGAAGCACTTGTGCCAGGATAAAACTAATGGCGGCGATAACAAGGAGGCGCAGGATCAGTTTCATGAACCGAAGGTAATGCGGAATAATGATTTAAAGACATCCTCGGGAATTCAAAACGGAAATTGCTATCCGATGATTCCATACCCAGGGTTAAAACCCTGGGCTAAATGTCATTACCATATCCGCAGATGACACAATCATTTTTTCAATTATTATTCCAATACCAACCCATGGTTTCAACCATGGGGAGAGGAGACACCCAATAGATGGAAGGAGACCAATCATATCACCACCAGATCATAAAATGCTTCCGGTTGTAAATATTTCTGTGCCAGTTCCTGTAATTCCTCTGCGGTAACCGTTTTAATGGTATTGATGGTATTGTAGAAATATTGTTCGTCGAGACCATTCAGAATAATGTTTTTCCAGCGGGCAATGATCTGGAAAGGACCATCCAGTTCGCCCAGCGTTCCTCCCATCATGTAGTTACGTACCAGCAACAGCTCTTCTTCATCCACCGGTTCATCTCGCAGGCGTTTCATTTCTTTATGCACCTCCGTGATCGTGGCATCCAGCACTTCTTTGCCGGCTTCCGTACTCACCATCCAGGCAGAATCATGCACATGGTTCTGAAGATAACTGTGAATACCATATGTATACCCCTTATCCTCCCGGATATTCAACATCAATCTTGATCCGAAGAAACCACCAAAGACATTGTTCAGTACCAATGCTTTTAAAAAGTCCGGGTGATGACGGTTTGGAAATGGCCGCGCTAACCGTATCGATCCCTGCATGCTGTTCTCATCATTCACAACACGGAATTTTTTCTCCGTAGCAGGCTGCACCGGGTGAATAACATCTTTTACTTCGTTATTTGCAAGATCACCAAAATGCTGGTTAAGTAATGATTCCAGGTTGGCCGGTAAACGACCCGCTACAAAAATCACCATCTTTCCCTGCTGGTAATAGTTCTTATAAAAATCGACAAGGGTCTCGCGTTGCAGGTTATCAAAATCCTTATCCTGGCTGTATTTACCATAAGGATGGTCCTCCCCATATAAATAAACATCGATCAAACGGCCCGCTACGAAATCGCTCTTTTTCAGGTTCACCTTCAACCGTTGCTTCATATTCTGTTTATAGGTTTCCAGTTCTTCCGCCGGTAAAACAGAATCGGTCAGCAGTTCCCTGACAGCCGGCAGTAATTCATCTACATGCTTATTCAATGTATGAAGCGTTAACGTAGCCGTTTCATTATAACAGGCTCTGCTGAGATAGGAGCCATAGTAATCGAAATGTTCATTGATCTGGAAAGCCGTTTTTGTGGAAGTGCCATTCTTCAATAAAAAGTTGGCGGAAGCAGCTACCAGGTTTTGTTTTTCATAGGTATTCCCTGCAAAAAAGACCCATTCGATAGCAATCACCTCTTCGGCGCCGGCATTGATGGCATAAACCTCTTCTCGATTCTTTAAAATAAATTTGGTTTAGGGTTTCAACTGCAGGTTGAAATTGACTGCATAGTCTATAGCAGGTGCATTTTTCCTGTCTGGCATTTTATCCTCTCTTTCTTCTTTAATTATCCGATAAATAATACAAGGTGTTACTATTGTCGGCACGGAATACATTCCGGCTTTCCTGCAACACATCTTCCGTGGTGACTGATGCATATTTTTCCAGCTCAAAGTTCATCCAGGAGGCATCACCTAATAATTCATAATAAGCCAGGCTGTTCGCGCGGCTCATCACACTCATATCTTCGAAAGCCATCATGCTTTCTGTTTTGTTCTTTACTTTTTGCAGTTCCGCTTCTGTTACCACCTGGCTCTTCAACTGGTTAAGTATAAGTTCTACTGCTTTTTCGGCATCTTCGATCTTTACACCTTTTACCAGTTTCCCTTCGATACACAATAATCCTGCATCGGTACTTCCATAATGATAGCATTCGATATTGCTGAATAATTTCTGCTCTTTCACCAATGCCTGGTGCAACCGCGACGAACCACCACCACCTAAAATATCTGTCATCAGGTCGATGATATAATATTTCCTGTCGAGACGCGGATAGATATGCCAGCATTTATAAAAAGCATCCAATGGTACATTTGCCTTTACTTCGAGCCTGCGCTCTTCTTTCTGTACCGGTTCCTGGGGAAGATTTCTTTTATATTTCTCTCCGGCAGGAATATCAGCAAACCATTTTTCGGCAAGCGTTTTTACCTGGTCCATTGTCACATTTCCTGCCACCACCATAATCGCATTCGACGGGCGGTAGTATTTAAAGAAAAATGCTTTTACATCTTCAAGTTTTGCATTCTCGATATGCGATAAATCCTTACCGATTGTTTGCCAGCGATAAGGATGTTTTTTATACGCAAGCTCCCTCATCCTGTGCCATACATCGCCGTATGGTTTGGTGAGATAATGTTCCTTGAATTCTTCAGACACGACTTTGCGTTGTACATCCAGGCTTTTTTCGCTGAAGGCCAGCGATAGCATCCGGTCACTTTCGAGCCAGAAAGCCGTTTCAAGATTTTCTGCCGGCAACTGGATATAATAATTGGTAAGATCGTTGGTAGTATAGGCATTATTCTCACCACCGGCCATCTGCAAGGGTTCATCATAATTCCCGATATTAACAGAGCCTCCAAACATCAGGTGCTCAAACAAATGGGCAAAACCTGTCTGGGCGGGATTCTCATCGCGGGCGCCTACATCGTACATGATATTCATCACCGCCATAGGCGTGGATGTATCCTGGTGTACAATAACCCTCAAACCATTGGCAAGGGTGAATTTCTCAAATTGTATCATATATCTGATAACAGCGGTTGTATAATAAAGTTTTCGCCCTGTCCGGGCGGGTTGCAAAAATATTGAAATAAGGCGGAAAGAGAGATGCAAACTAACAGGGCCATTTTGAGATATTACAGAATGCTTTTCACCTTGATCTGTAACTGAACCAGTTCCCCGTTACGCCGGACGATCAGTCTCACCTTTTCATTGACGGCCTGAAGTGCTATTTTGTATTGGTTAAAATTCTGGGAAAAGTTATTGTTGACCGACACGATCACATCCCCGACCTGCATGCCCGCTTCCTCGGCCGGTGACCCTTTTGAGATACTTCCTATTTCTATTCGCCCCTCTACATAATACAGTTCAATGCCGGTATAAGAATAATCAAACGGGTCCCTGAAATGCAGGTTGGGCACGAGGTAAATATCTCTTTTATTATAATTAAATATCACATTAAACCGCCGCAGCACATCATTCCCGATCAGTCCGCCGAGATACGGATACGAAGTCACATTAAACTCATCATGGAATATATACGTAGGTACGTTGCGGAAACGATAAGGACCCAGCTTAAGCTCTTTGATGACCGTTAGTTCCATTCCTATCGTACCACCAACCCCTTCTCCTTCCTTAGGATATAACTTTCTTTTTTTACGGAGTATATTGCTGTCTTCGATAAATTCTTTGGATAACATTAAACATACTCCTGCACCGATATCATGAAGGAAACGGGTATTAAAAGATTTTTCATCTCTTATTTTTGCCATATGCACCGGCAATGTGCTGATATATGGTTTTAATAAAAATCCTCCTTTGGGATAGCGCATGGTACCATGGCTCCAGATCTCCATTTTGGAACTGTCATAATTCAGTTTTACGATATAACGGCTCAGTAAAGAATAACCAATGATACCATCCACGCGTTCACCATATACACTCGTAAGAATAGAATAATCGTTAACATGAAAATTAAGGCTGTCGATCGTCAGATTAGGAAACCGGAGTTCGCGGTTATACAGAAATCCTACTTTTTTTATACCTGCTATCCCGCGTATGGTTTTTTCCGAAGGTTCTGTTTTCAGTTTGAAATAAGCAACTGTTGATGAATCCAGCGATATGCCGCTGCTTCCGCTGTCGAGTATAAAATTGAGCGTATCGGGGAAATTATCCAGCCTTGCATGAATGATCACTACGCCACCGGTAAGCTGTGTAAAAGGTATTCTTGTTAAAAACTGGGAAGGCGGTTCAATAAACTCCTCCTGCGCACCGGCAAGGGTGTACAAGCACAATAACATTCCTGTTAGTAGTCCTGGTTTCATTCTTTTCATATGGCTGTGCTACCAAGTAAGTCCGTTAACCGTTAATGACAAATAAAGCAGCAGTTATGATGCAGGAGGCTTTAAAGTACCAGTAAATTTACCAGCTTGTCTTGCTTTTATCAAAACCGTTTACCCTTTTTCTTGTTATACCGTTGTATTTTTGCAAAATACCTGCCCCGGTAGCAGCAAAACAGCACTCTCCCGGTCAGATCATACAATGTCTTTCACCGTTTCGTGATAATGGTTATTAAAATATGCAGTTACAAGATCTATATCAACGGGCCATCCAATTTGATTTCCTGGGCATAGAAGAAGGCGTGTTCCTTTACGAACAGGCACCACTCGCCGACCTCATGTTCGTGGCCGATGAATTACGTAAAAAACAGGTTCCGCATGGTAAAGTCACCTGGCAGATCGACCGCAATGTCAACACCACCAATGTCTGTATTGCCAATTGCAAGTTTTGCAAGTTTTACCGCATTCCCGGTCATGCAGATGCCTATATCACCGATATGGCCACTTACCGGAAAAAGATCACAGAAACTTTTAAATACGGCGGCGATCAGTTGCTTTTACAGGGGGGTCACCATCCTGAACTCGGACTTCAGTTTTATATCGATACATTCCGCCAGATCAAGAAAGAATTTCCCAATATAAAATTACACGCGCTCGGGCCACCCGAAGTAGCACATATCACGAAGCTGGAAAAATCAACGCACCATGAAGTACTGGTAGCACTGAAAGAAGCAGGACTGGATTCCCTGCCCGGCGCCGGCGCTGAAATTCTTGTCGATCGTGTAAGAAGATTGATCAGCAAAGGCAAATGTGGTTCACAGGAATGGCTCGATATCATGCACGAGGCACATAAGCTCAATATCACCACTTCTGCCACGATGATGTTTGGTCATGTGGAAACCATCACTGAACGGTTCGAGCACCTGGTTAAAATAAGAGAAGTACAAAGCCGTAAACCTGTCGAGGCCAAAGGGTTTTTAGCATTTATTCCCTGGACCTTCCAGGACGTAGATACGCTGCTGACAAGAATACGTGGTGTACATAATCTCACAACACCTGAAGAATATATCCGCATGATCGCACTTAGCCGGATCATGTTACCCAATGTAAAAAATATCCAGGCTTCCTGGCTCACGGTAGGTAAACAAACGGCACAGTTATGCCTGCATAGCGGCGCCAATGATTTTGGCTCCATCATGATTGAAGAAAATGTAGTAAGTGCTGCCGGCGCACCTCACCGGTTTACCTATAAAACGATACAGGATGCCATCCGCGAAGCGGGATTCGAACCCCAATTACGCAACCAGCAATACGAATGGAGGGAGATACCGCAAATGATCGAAGAACAGGTCATCAATTACTAAAAAATCTGATCGTTATACCATGACAACATCCACAAAAACATTCAGAAGGTTTCGCCATATCGCCATTGCAGAAGGCGTTTCTTTTCTTCTTTTATTATTAGTTGCCATGCCACTGAAATATATGGCTGATCTGCCACAGGCGGTACGGTTTGCCGGCAGTTTGCATGGAGTACTGTTCATCGCATTTGTTGTATTGGCCTGGGAAACAAAAAGGGAATACAAAAAAACGATTGGCTGGTTTGGCAAAGCATTACTCGCGTCTGTATTACCCTTCGGCACTTTTGTAATGGATAAACAATGGAAAAAAGAAGAAGTGCTGGCAGGTCAAACGCCTGTCTAAGTCTGTATATCCTTAGTAAACAGTTATTGACACAAGTTTTGTATAATCCGGCTACTAAAGATGTATACAAAAGAGAAGGATTTCAATCCTATCAGCCTTGCGAACATTTATTATATTTGTACTATGACAGAATTGGGAACTATAAGGCAAATTCTTACGGGTCTGAAGCCGGAGCTAGCCCAAAAATATCATGTTAGTTCTATTGGTCTTTTTGGCTCTATTGTTCGCGATGATTTCAATTCAAAAAGCGATGTAGATATCATCGTGGAGTTTAGCCAGCAAATTGGTGTTGAGTTTATTGATCTTGCCGATTATATCGAAAAGAAAATAAAAAAACCCGTCGATTTAGTTTCCAGGAAAGGCATCAAACTTAAATACTACCAGGAAATAGAATCAGAGATCATTTATGTCTAAGCGACAACCTCATCTACTTATCGAAGACATTATTGATAGTGGCAATAAAATTCTTGGCTATACTAAAGAATTATCCTTTGAGGAATTTACAAATGATAGCAAAACAATTGATGCTGTTATCCGAAATTTTGAAATAATAGGTGAGGCCGCGAATCGTCTTCCTGAAGAATTTAAAGACAAATACACGGAAATAGACTGGCATAAAATCAGGGGATTCAGGAACCGGATAGTACATGACTATTTTGGAATAGATTATTCTATTGTTTGGGAAATCAAGAATTCTTTTCTTCCCGATCTTATTATTAAATTGAAAATGTTGATTGCATAACCATCTTGTTTGTGTGACTTAATTACAATTAATCGGAAACTACACTAAAAATTCGGAAACATCTTTTTTACCCTATCTCATCCTGATCACTTTTAAAATAATACTCATCTTTAGGCTAAAGTCTTTGGTGCAGTGGATAATTTCTCCTGTATAGTATATGCATCCTTTTAAAATTATTTTCTATTACTCATTTGTCAGGGATTGTGTCCGGGTGTTCCGCAGAGGATCGGAGGACCGCGGAGTATGCTCTGTGGCTCTCTGATCCTCTGCGACCCTCCGTGGAACAATCCTTCCCAATCGGCCAATTTCTTACCATTTCCGATGCCTTTTGTCAAGGTTTTGGTTGGGTTTTGTTCGGGTCGTGTTCGGGTGTTCCCGCAGAAAACCCCTATGAAACCCGAACAAGACCCGAACAAAATAAAACCCTGCTAGTATAAATACATAGAAACGAAAGCGATAGAATTATCCGCGAGGACAAAATGTATCAAACAGGACAATTAAGGACATAATGGATCAAAACGGTCATTTGAGGACATGTCATTTTTTTGAGAAAAAAGCGCCTGCTAATTTCGTAACCAATTACCCAGATGCAAACTGGTCAACATACACGGACTGTCGATAAACAATTATTAATTCAATTTTCCTGGTCAGCTACCGTTTGATCATTTGGCGGGATTGCGATTAACCAATTCATTTATATATTTATATTCTATGGACATCAACTGGCACTCTGAAAAGATTACTCTTCAAACAAAAATTACGAAGTCTTATAAGTCCACGCAAAATGTAAGACGATTTTTTAAACTTCACGTAGGTAAAGACATTCATTTCAGTCGTGAATTTATGGCCTGGATGAAATCGGGCACCGGTAAAACCATGCAGGAAGCCATCGATCATTACAAATCTTATAATAAGATCAGTTGAAGACTAGTTCTTTTTTTGTTTCTCGAGTACAGGCCTCGGATCAAATATTACCCGGAGCGAACTTACTTTGCCGCCCGTCACATGATACCATCCGCAACCAAATATGGCAAGACCCGACATCTGTAGTTCATAGAACAGACAAACATCATCTCCATCTGCCAGCACTTTTTTAATATCGTATTTCAATTTCATTTTTTCCATATCATTGAAATAGGCATCGGCGCCATCCCTGGAGCCAAGTACTCCTATGAACTTCATATCATCATCGGCATATTGACGCGCCGTTTTAAAATCTTCCCGGTTTAATGCCTTCACAAAACTCATTACCACTTCTTTGGCCCCGGCAGCTGCCTGTTGATTTGCTTCCATATTATTTTCCAATTATTATTTAGTAAATAAAGAAACTATTATGCCAAACCAATATGTTATTCATGAGTAATAAAATACTCAACCAGCATTTTTTTGTGGCCGATGTTGTAGCTTCACATTCCCATACCTGGCGAAACAGGAACAATCCCATCATGATCATCAAAACAAAACTATCGGAAAAGGATTTTATCCGGATAAATTTCATCCTGCTATACCGGAGGGTTTTCATACTGATCATTACTATTGCCGCTATTCTTTCCATCCTTTTATCAATAACAGTAGCCATTACCAACTCTTCGCGGTTCAATATATCCCAGTTGATCGGACCGCTGATCATTGCCCTTATCCTGCCGGTAATGGTTTATTTTATGGCGATAAGAAATTACAAGAGCAGTAAACGTATTGGTGAAACGATAGAATATGAATTTACCAATACCGACTTCCTGATACGTGGTGAATCTTTTTCGTCACAACTATCCTGGGACAAAGTGTATAAAGTCACCAAGCTGAAACACTGGGTACTCATCTGGCAAAACCGGCAGGCCGCCAATATTATTTCCCGGCGTGATATCTGGGAAGGCGATATCACTAAACTCAAAGAAATACTAACTACTCACCAGGTAAAAAATAATTTATAATGCGACCCTATATTTTTTTATTACTGATAGTATCATTGGCAGGATGCGCTGATAAAAAGAATACAGACATATTTGTACGGCCTATCGATAGTGCTGTAAAGCCGGGACAGGTAAGCGCAAAACCCAACAGCACCGATCTGTTCTTTAGTGATGATCTCTGGAACCATATTACTTCCAATTTTCAAAGCGCTTCCATCGAGTTATTCCGTATCAGCAATCTTTCTTTTCCCAATCTGGTTTCAGACACTGCTTATAGCTTTGCGATGATCAATGAAACCAACAGGAGCAACCTGTTGAAATACCTTCCAAAAGATTTGACGCTGGCAGAGAGTTCCAATTATACGGAAGAAATGACCATGAAAATGCCCAATGCACCTGATGCAGTCAATGATTCATTGAAAAGAAAATGGACCAAGGCCGTCCCGGGTGTAGAAGCTGAATATATAAAATTCCATTCCCTGCTAACCAGCAAAAAAGATTATATCATCATCATGCGGAATTCCTACCTGAAACATCTTCTCCAAAATATTGCAAGTTTTTAATCACAGGGTATGCATCCGCTCCCAATCCGTTTCCCGCTCTCTTATTAAACATTGTACCTTTATAAAAAAAAGAAAAGATGAACCAGGAAGTTTTTACCAACGTAGATCAATACATCTCCAATTTATTCCGGGATGAGGATGATGCCTTAAAAGCCGTTGAAAAATCAATCACCGATGCAGGTATTCCACAGATCAGTGTTTCTGCCAACCAGGGAAAATTTTTACAACTTCTTGCCCGTACCTGCAATGCCAAACGAATACTTGAAATAGGCACATTGGCTGGTTACAGCACCATCTGGATGGCAAGGGCATTACCCGAAAACGGCAAGCTGATCACACTTGAGTATAGCCCGCTGCATGCATCGGTAGCACAAAAAAATATCGATCGTGCCGGCTTAAAAGATAAAGTAGAGATTAGAACCGGCAAAGGACTGGACCTGCTGCCGGAACTGGTTAAAGAAAATGCTGCACCTTTCGATATGATCTTTATCGATGCCGATAAGCCTCCCTACACCGAATATTTTGAATGGTCATTAAAGCTCTCGCGTCCGGGAACGCTGATCGTAGCGGATAATGTGATCCGCGATGGTAAAGTATTGCTGAAAGAAAGTCCGGATGAAATGGTAGCAGGCGTAAAACGCTTCAATGCTGCCCTGGCGGCCAATGCTGCTGTTGATGCTACAATTATTCAAACCATAGGAACGAAGGAGTATGATGGG
Organism: uncultured Bacteroidota bacterium; assembly: GCA_946479615.1. The sequence continues at coordinate 15,641 of CAMLGR010000109.1, forward strand.
ATGGCGCTGGCCGTAGTTAAGTAACTGGTGCTGGATTTGGTGTTAGGTGTGATTAGTTTAATTGATTGGGATTTTACGGCGTTATTGGTGTTCTGATTAAATTGTGATAGATGTTGTTAGAACACCAATAGGGTCTGCTTAATTAAGTGTGTCATTTTTTAATAATCGTTCTCCAAAATAGATAT
>CAMLGR010000110.1 GCA_946479615.1 uncultured Bacteroidota bacterium
GAAGATCTATTTAAATCCATCCATCCGTGTCATCCGTGTTCCATTTTTCAATAAAGCAGGATCAGTAGAACACGGATAGAAGTTGATGAACGGATGTCAAGGGATATCAGGATTAGTAATTGAAGATCTATTTAAATCCATCCATCCGTGTCATCCGTGTTCCATTTTTCAATAAACCAGGATCAGTAGAACACGGATAGAAGTTGATGAACGGATGTTAAGGGATATCAGGATCAATAATTGAAAATCCATTGATATCCATCCATCCACTTTCATCCGTGTTCTATTCTCCCATACTTTTAACCTCTCTCTCTCAACAAATGTTAATGAGAAACAGTATCAACAGCCGGCTTTTTCTTTTTATTTAAAAGACCATTCAATGTATTCTTGATCGTTTTCTCTGCATTTTTTTTGGTGCTGTCAAGACTGGTCCTGCCCGTCGAATCTTTGGTGCCAAGTAATTTATTTTTTACTTCGTCCTTCAGGTTTTCCACCACTTCTTTTTTAACGGCATTCAGGGAATCCTTCACGGTTTTCTTTGTGCTGTCAATCTTTTGCTGCGCAAAATCTGCAGCCTGTTGTTTCAGATCCTGTACAGCATCGCCTGCTACTTCCTTCAGGTCCGTTTTGATCGATGGGCTTGTCAAACTGCCGCCCAGCTTGATATTCAGGTTGATGATATCGCCCAGTTTTACAGGGATCCCTTTATTGGTTGCCTGTGTCGCCAGGTTATTCACCAGGCTATAGCCCTGTGTTCCGAGGTATTTTCTTGGCAGTTTCATCTGCACGATATAATCGATCGACTGGTCAAAACCATGCATACCACCGATCTCCATTTCAATATCTTTCACCTTCAGCGGGAAAGGTTTTACCAGCACCTTGCCATTGGCGAATTCAATATAATTCTTGATATCTTTTATACTGATCGATTTCAGGTCCTCGATCTGTAAAGTGCTGGCGATCTTTTCCAGCGGGGCGAATTTTTTCAATACGCCCTGGAGGAGTAAGAGGTTACCCTTACCGGTAAGACTGGCCAGGTCGGGCATCATATCTCCACCCAATTTACCATTCATAGAGAGTTGTGAATTCAGTTTGCCATCCAGGAACTGGCCGATCGGCATCAGTTTTTGTACGGTATTAAATGCGAGGAAAGCTTTCTGCACATTCACATCTTTTATATCGTAATTCAACGCAATGCCCGGTTCTTTTTTATTCGTTTTGGTAGAATAAGAACCGCTGAACGCAATTGTACCATCCAGTGCTTCTGTCTTTACATCTTTTAATGTGACCGTTTCATTGGCCAGTAATAAAGTGCCATTGATATTGTTATAATCAACTTTATCATAGGTTACTTTTCCTGCTTTTGCGTTTAAAGTAAGATCGAGGTTGGCGGGTACCAGGAAAGGATCAGCAGTAATGGCTGGCGCAGGAACAGGAGCAGGGGCGGCAGTTGGCGATGGAGCCGGAGCCGGTGAAGCCGTTGTGCCCATCCAATCGTTCAGGTTCATTTTATCAACCGATACATTCAGCGTTCCTTTCAGTGGTTCATCCTTCAATGCATAGCCGATAAGATTATCCAGGGTTCCGTTGCCTGAAAAATTCGATTGCATATAATTCCCTGAGAAATTATTGATCGTTGCCGTCTTTGGATTAAATGTAGCTGTTGCTGCAGGAATACTGATGCCGCCGGGATAATCAGGCGATACATATTTTACATTGGTCAATCCTGCTGTGCCACTTGTATTGATCTTATCATATTCACCTTTATCGATAGCCGTTTTATTACCGGCAAATTTTACGTCGGCATTCAGTACACCCGTCAGTGTAGTTCCTTTTTCAAACTCCGTAAACTGTTTTACATTATCCAGCGTGAACCTTCCTTTGGCGCTGCCATCGAAGTCAACAGCCGACATTGGTCTTTTTAGATTCAGGGTAAAATCTACCGGGTCTTTCCCTACCTCTACGTGACCGGAAGGAATATTGATCGTTGTATTATCAGGAATGCCGCCGCTATTGGCGATCTGTATTTTTATATTGCCGTTCTGGATAGGCTGCGGAAAAGCGGAAGAAGCATAATAAAGATTGCTGATATCGAGGAAACCACCGGCATTGAAATTACCTTGTTGTGTTTCCAGTGCCGACATATTCCCTTTGGCAAAAGCATCTGCCGCAACAATACCGGCCAGTTTGGTGCCAGCTTCCAGCTTTACAAATTGGGAGACCTGCGCCAGGTTCAGTTTTCCTTTTACCATCGCATCGATATACTTACTGGTCTCGGGATTTTTAAACAGTACCTTAAAATCAAATGGTTCATTATCCATTTCAATATGTCCTTTTGAAATGTCCACCACGGTATTATCCATTTGTCCATCCGAATTGCTGACATGCATATCCAGTTGGATATTCTTTACCGGTTTGGGCAGATCGGGATATTGAAAGAAACCATCTTTAATGGCGAGGTTCACATCGTAAGCGGGTAATTGCTGCGGGCTGTATTTTCCTTTTACAAAACCACTGAAAGCAGCCGTGCCGCTTGTTTTTATCTTATCGAAATCCTGTTTATATACACCGGGTACCAGGGAAAGAATATCCTTAAACTCATTCGAAGGAGTTTTGAATTTGATATCCATGCCATAGGTACTGTCATTTACCAGTTGAAAAAATCCATCCGCCGATAACTTTAAATTATTCAGGGCAATGTCATCCGTCTTGAATGTATAGGTACTGGTAGTCGTATTGATCTCTATATCCGCACCGATATCTGTTTTTGTATTGACCAGGTAGGGGATCGCGGCATAAGTAAAATTGACTGCATCTGCCTTAGTCTTCGTAGACAATGTAAATACATCATCTGTAAAATCACCGCTGCCTTCATGGTTCAGCCCGGATATTTCGGCGCTCATATCAGCCGTCTGGTCATTATAATAGATATAGCCATTCTTTATCTCATACTTGTTCAGCGACATCTTAAAAGCAGAAGCTGAAGTATCTGTTGATGCACTGGTATCGGTAGAAGGTTTGGCAATATCCCAGTTGGCTTTTCCTTCTTTATTCACGAGCGCATGAATCCGTGGCGATTCTAAAAACACACCATGCACTTTGATGTCAGAACCTTTGATCACACTAAAAAGATCGACAGAGGCATCGAATGCGCGGGCAGATAGTAAGGTGTCTTTTTCATAATAGCCGGTTCCTACTACCGATAAACTATCCAGGGTAATGGATACTTTAGGAAAATGCCGGAACAAAGACAAGCTCACATCTTTAAAATCAACAACAGCCGTCAGGCTCTTATTGATCTCTTTTTTTACCAGCGAAGCGATCTGTTTCTTGAAAATAACAGGAATTAAAAAAGCGGCAACGATCAGTACCAACAGGGTAATACCCGTGATCTTGAGTACTTTCTTGAGTGTTTTTTTCATATATTGGAATGGCCAGTTTTTATGGATATTAAATAATTCATAATTATGAATTACGAACTATTGGCAATTATGCTGCCAAGATAGAAAAAACCCTGACAAACAACTACTAATGATCATTTAAAGGAAGGCCCCTTCGTAAAAATTCCTTCCAGTTCAGGTATTCTTCACCTTTCCGGTGCTCTTCCATGGTAATGCATTTGTCGACCGGGCAAACGAGTTTGCAGAGATTGCAGCCCACGCATTCTTCCTCTTTTATCGTGTAGGTATTATAAGGCTTGCCATATTCCAGGTTGATCGATTGATGCGAGGTATCCTCGCAGGCAATATAACAAAGTCCGCAATGAATGCATTTGTCCTGGTTGATATGCGCAATGATATGATAGTTGATGTCCAGGTCTTCCCAGTGCGTGATATTCGGAACCGATTTACCGATAAAATCATTGAGGCCGGTAAATCCTTTTTCATCCATCCAGTTACTCATTCCCTCGATCATATCTTCCACTATACGAAAACCATGTTTCATGGCAGCCGTACATACCTGCACATTGCTGGCGCCAAGCAACATAAACTCCACCGCATCCTTCCAGGTGCTTACTCCTCCGATACCCGATACCGGCACTTTGGAAGTAACCGGGTTTTGTGCAATCGTCGTCAGCATCTTCAGCGCGATCGGTTTTACTGCAGGTCCGCAATAACCACCAAAAACAGATTTACCTCCTACATTGGGATTCGGAACATAGGTATCGAGATCGATACCGGTTACTGATTGTATCGTATTGATAAGCGATAAGGCATTCGTTCCGGCTTCCACGCAGGCTTGTCCTGTTGGCACCACGGAATGTACATTCGGAGTAAGTTTGGTAATAACAGGAAGGGTAGCAGCTTCCATCACCCATTCAACGACCATCTTTGCGATCAGCGGGTCCTGTCCAACCGCAGCGCCCATTCCTCTTTCTGTCATGCCATGCGGGCAACCAAAATTCAGTTCCAGTCCATGCGCGCCGGTATCTTCTACTTTTTTGATCAGTTCGTGCCAGCTTTCACGATCGTTATCGGCCATCAGGGAAATGATCATCGCCCGGTCGGGAAATAGCTTTATACATTCAGCGATCTCTTTCAGATTAATGTCAAGCGGGCGGTCGGAGATCAGTTCGATATTATTAAAACCCATTACGCGGCCGCCATTGAAATCGACAGCCGAGTACCGGGAAGAAACATTCTTTACCTGCGACCCCAATGTCTTCCAGACCACGCCACCCCAGCCGGCTTCGAAGGCGCGCAATACATTATACTTTTTATCAGTAGGAGGGGCGCTCGCCAGCCAGAAAGGGTTGGGCGATCTGATACCGAGAAAATCTGCGCTGATATCTGCCATAGGGAAAAGTTTTAAATGTTTTTTTTACCACATAGGCACATAGAGACATAGAAAATACACATAGGTATTCTATTGTGAATCCTATGTTCCTATGTGGTAAAAATATAGTTAAGGATAGCTGCTGCTCCATCCTTGCCAGCCTGGGCTGCGTCCACTACTTCTTTACCGCCATTCACGGCATCGCCGCCTGCAAACACGCCGGCAATATTTGTAGCGCAACTATCATCGATGATTATTTTTCCTTTTGCATTTTTGATCTGCTGGCTGTTCACCAGTTCTTCAAACGGCACCTGTCCCGCTGCCTTGATCACCATATCTACTTCCAATGTAAATGTTTCGCCGGTATCGACAGGGGAGTAGCGGCCGCTCGAATCGGGTTCGCCCAATTTCATGATACTGCATACCAGTTGGGTTGCCTTACCATCGATCCCTTTTATTTCTTTCGGCGCAGCCAGCCAGATGATCTCGCAGCCATCCAGTTTGGCAATATTCAGTTCCACATCGGTACAGGGTTTCTCTGTCTCTGTTCTTCTGTACACCAATGTCACTTCTTTCGCGCCCAGGCGTTTTGCCTGAGTCGCTGCATCGATAGCCGTCATGCCCATTCCTATCACCGCTACTTTATCGCCAACCGGCACCGATGCATATCCTTTATCTCTTAATGTATAAATGAATTGTATCGCATCCACCACACCTTCGAGTTCCTCGCCGGGGATATCCAGTTTCCGGGCAACACCCACACCCATACCGAGATAAACGGCATCATAATCTTTTTGAAGACCGGCCAATGAAATATCTTTTCCCAGTTCCTGGTTATATTTTATATCGATTCCGCCGATCGAAGTAATATAATTCACTTCTTCTTCACAAAACTGTGGCGTTACTTTATAGGCAGCGATACCATAAGTCATTAATCCGCCACCTTTACTTTCTTTTTCATAGATCGTTACATCCACCCCTTCGCGACTGAGTGTATGCGCACAGCTCAAACCGGCCGGACCTGCACCTACTATCGCTACTTTTTTGCCGGTGGATGGTTTCCGGTCAAACAATTTCCATTTCTTTTCCAGTGCCTGTTCGGTGGAATAGCGTTGCAAACGGGCAATGGGGATCGCTTCTTCTTCCAGTAGGTTATACACACAGGCGCCCTCGCATAATTTTTCTACGGGACAGACTTTGGCGCAACCGGCTCCCATGATATTCGATGTAAAAATGGTATGCGCCGATCCTTTTACATTATCGGTAGCGATCTGTTTAATGAACTTGGGGACGTTGATACTGGTAGGGCATGACTTCGTACAGGGAGCATCATAGCAATACAAACAACGATTCGCTTCCACCTGCGCCGCTGTCTTATTCTCAAACGGCGGGTGAATATCGCTGAAGTTCTTAGCGTACTGTCCGGGTGTTAGTCTGTTGTTTTCAATTGCCATAAAGGGAGTTTGGAAGTTGGAAGGGTGAATTAAGAATTATGAATTAAGAATGATGAATGTCTGATAAGATTCATCATTCATCACTCTTAATTCATAATTCTAATTTCTTTATTCATCCTTCCTATTCATAATTCAACTAATTTACCATACGTCTCCGGTCTTCTGTCCCTGAAAAACTGCCATACGCTTCTTACCTGTTCAATCATATCCAGGTCAAATTCGGCGATCAGTAATTCATCATTGTCCTCACTGGCTTGCGAAAAGATTTGTCCTCTTGGATCAACAAAATAAGAAGAGCCATAGAATTTACCCAGGTTCCAGGGCTTCTCGGTACCAACACGATTGATACATCCCATAAAATAACCATTAGCGGCTGCATGTGCCGGTTGTTCGAGTTTCCATAAATATTGTGATAACCCGGCTACTGTAGCAGATGGATTGTATACGATCTCGGCTCCATTCAATCCTAATATCCTGGCGCCATCGGGAAAGTGACGATCATAACAGATGTATACACCGATCTTTGCATACCGTGTTTGAAAAACCGGGTAACCCAGGTTGCCGGGTTTGAAGAAGAACTTTTCCCAGAAACCGGATGTATGCGGAATATGATTTTTCCTGTACTTGCCTAAATAAGTTCCATCGGCATCGATGACAGCAGCCGTATTGTATAATACACCGGCCTGCTCTTTTTCATACACCGGTACGATCATGACCATACTGTATTTCTTTGCATATGCCTGCATGCGTTCGATCGTTGGACCGGGAACAGTTTCGGCAGATTCATACCAGGCTTTGTCCTGGCCCGGGCAGAAATAAGGCGTATTGAATATTTCCTGGAAGCAAAGGATCTGTACTCCTTTCTTCCCCGCCTCTTCGATGAGCGGGATATGTTTTTGCACCATCGCTTCTTTTATCTCTTCAATGGTTCCTTCTCCTTCTGATTTGGGAAGGCTCATTTGAATGAGACCTGATTTAATGATTCTTGGCATATAGAGAATTATGAATTTTGAATTATGAATGTTGCGGGAAATATTTATTTTTCGTCGTTAAAATAATGCTGTTCAATATTCTTACTATTTCTTCACACAGCGATCTTAAAATGTCAAATTCATCAAAACTGATATAATTACTATCTTTTAACAGGTTCAGCCAGTATAAAGTCTCCCTGCTTTCTTTTAAAGAAATTGCCAGTTTGTGGATAAAGTCTTTTTTCGATTCACTTGCGACAGCTTCATGAACATTAGCGCCTATCGATGTTCCGCTCCGTAATAACTGTTTTGAAAGAACAAATTCTTTTTTCTCTGTCAGTTGCCTGTATGTTTTAATGATCAGGAGTGAAAGTCTATATGACTTTTTTACAATTACATTATCCTCACTTCTTCCCATAGCTGTGATTTATAACTGTAAATTACTGAACCCTTATTTTATTTTTCCAGCCAATTAATTGTTTTTCCCTCGTTAGATTTTGTTTTTTCCTGAATCATTCATCATTCTTAATTCATAATTTTAAATAATTTGCGAAATCTTCCTTCTCTTTATAAACTGCCCATCTCCCTTTTTCAAAAGACATTCACCATTCTCAATAGCAAGCTGACCTCTTAACAAAACAGTCTTTACCTTGCCCGTCACTTCCCAACCCTCATACCCGGAGTAATCAACATTCATATGATGCGTCTTTGCAGAAAGCGTATGGGTTTCATTTGGATCGAAGATGACGATATCGGCATCGCTGCCCACGGCGATCGTTCCCTTCCGCGGGAACATGCCAAAGATCTTTGCCGGGTTTGTACAGGCTACTTCTACATATTTATTCAAGGTGATCTTTCCTTTATTGACCCCTTCGCTATATAAAAGTTCCATACGGTTTTCTATGGCAGGATGTCCATTCGGTATTTTAGAAAAATCATCTTTGCCCATCAGCTTCTGTTCCCATTTGAACGGGCAATGATCCGTCGCTACTACCTGCACTAAACCCTGGTTGATGCCGGCCCATAAAGTCGCCTGGTCTTTTTTCTCCCGTAAGGGCGGGCTCATTACCCATTTGGAGCCATCACTCTTTTCATACAACGATGCATCCAGTACCAGATATTGTATGCAGGTCTCTACAAAAACTTTCTGGTTTCTTTTTGTTGCGTTCCGTACGGCATTCAAAGCACCTTCACAGGTCAGGTGCACGATATAACCGGGACAACCCGTATAATGTGACATATCTACAAACCGTTCACTGGCTTCTGCTTCCGTTACTTCAGGCTGCGACAGGTAATGATACAAAGGAGATAATTTTCCTTCCGCCCTGTGTTTGGATACCAGGTAATCGATCATATCTCCATTGGTAGCGTGTACATTGATCAGGCCACCTTGTTTCTTTACTTCTTCCATCAACCCGATCATCTGCCTGTCGTCGATCATCAGTGCTCCTTTATACGCCATGAATGTTTTAAAAGAAACAATACCTTCTTTTTCTATCATCTCTTTTATTTCCGGTTTTACCTTGTCGTTATAGTCGGTAATGGCCATGTGAAAACTATAATCGCCCACGCAATTATTATCGCTCCTGCTTTTCCATTCTTCCAAAGCTGCGCGCAGTGATTTTCCCTGTGTCTGTAAAATAAAATCGATCACCATCGTAGTGCCGCCATACAGAGCCGCCCTTGTACCGGTTTCATAACTGTCGCTGGAAAAAGTTCCCATAAAAGGCATATCCAGGTGTACATGCGGATCGATGCCGCCGGGAAATACCAGTTTACCTGCTGCATCTATTTCCTTATTGGCTTTTACCGCCAGGTTTTTCCCGATCGCCTGTATCGTTTCACCATCGATAAAAATATCGGCGGTATAATCGTCCGTAGCCGTAATGATCCTCCCGTTTTTAATCAGCAGCGACATAAGATGTTGTATTTACAGGTTGAACAGAAGTTGTATAGGAACGCATCAGTAATATATAAAGAATACCACTCAGAAAAAAACCGACGAACCACGCATAATTATATAAATGCGAGATCCAGCCGGGGAAAGCCGTACCGGGAACGAGTTGTACCTGGACTAAAAATCCCGGTACGTTAGGTAATACTCCCAACAGCAAAGCAATGATCGCGTATTTATTATACCCGTTCCCAAACCGGTAGCGGCCATTATGACTGTATAATTCGTCCACCTGCAATGTTTGTTTGCGGATAAAATAATAATCTGCGATCATGATACCGCCAACAGGCCCGAGCAAACTCGAATAAGCGATCAGCCAGTTAAAAATATATCCCGTAGGATCTGCCATTAACTTCCACGGAAAGATCAATACGCCAACAATACCGGTGATATAACCGCCGAGCTTGAAACTAATTTTCCGGGGAGCGAGGTTAGAGAAATCATTGGCGGGGCTTACAATATTAGCGGCGATATTGGTAGCAAGCGTAGAAATGATAATACCGATCATCGCAAAACTGACCATGAGCTGGCTATCAAATTTTCCGGCAAGCTGAACCGGGTCCCATTCCGGTGTTCCATAGATAATAGCCGATGCCGAAGTAACCACTACGCCTACAAAAGCAAACAATGTCATCGAAGGCGGAAGCCCGATTACCTGTCCTTTGATCTGTGCATGCTGGCTTTTCGCGTATCTTGTAAAATCAGGAATATTCAATGACAAGGTGGCCCAAAAGCCAACGACAGCTGTCAATGCCGGAAAGAAGAATTTGAAAAATGAAGCGTTGTCTGTAAACTTCGAAGGTTCACTCAATATCGGCCCCAATCCTTTTGCAGCTACCACGGCCCAGCAAAACAAGGCAATAGCAGCTATTGGTAAAAAGAAGGCTTTGAACACTAATAACTTCCGTATGCTTTCCACTCCTTTATAAATGATGAACATATTCAGTAACCAAAAGATAAAAAAACACAAAGCGGGCAATGCCTGTGGTAATAATGAAGTAGTATTGATCGGTTCGAGAGAAGGATTCCAGCCGCGTAATAGATTATATAAAGAAGCGCCGCCGATCCATGTCTGGATGCCGAACCATCCGCAGGCAACAATGGCCCGCAACATCGCGGGAATATTGGCTCCTTTGGTACCGAAACTGGCTCTTGCAAAAACAGGAAAGGGGATACCGTATTTCGCACCGGCATGACCATTTAATAACATCGGTACCAATACAATCGCATTTCCCAAAAAAATAGTAAGGATCGCCTGCCACCAGCTCATGCCATTATTGATCATGGAGCTGGCCATCGTATAGGTAGGAATGCATAAGCTCATGCTGATCCAGAGCGCCGCATAATTCCAGGTACCCCATGTGCGTTTGGAAGCAGGAACAGGAGCCAGGTCATCATTGATCAAAGATGGATCAGGTATATTCATAGCTGATAAAAATATATCTATATGAAACCTATGTTCCTATGTGCCTATGTGGTAAAAATTACGCAAGACTGATATAATTCTTTATCAGTACGGCGTAGTTCACCACATAGGAACATAGGTTTCACATAGGGTTTCTGCAGACAGTAAATATTTCTTTATTTTACTTCTTTGTCAGCAATAGAAATAGCATCACTGATAATCGCCAGTCCTTCATCGATCTGTTCCTTTGTCACAATTAAAGGCGGTGCAACGAAAATGTAATTCCATCTCACAAACGTGTACATGCCGAGTTCCTTGATACGGGCAGCGACTTTATTCATGACCGCCATCTCGTCCGGTTTAGCATTGAAAGGCGCCATGGGTTCTTTCGTGTCCCTGTTCTTTACTAATTCGATACATCCAAGCAGTCCTGTATTTCTCCAGTCGCCAATGCTTTTATGTTTTTTCTTCAATGCCTCCAGTTGCTGGTTCATGTAATTACCCATTTGGGCGGCATGAGCGATGAGGTTATCATCTTCATAAATAGCCAGCATTTCAAGAGCGGCGGCGCAACTGACAGGATGGGCAGAATAGGTGAGACCCAGGGCCAGCATGGTATCATCATACTTCGAAGCAATCTTATCCGATACCATCAGACAACCAAAAGGAAGATAGCCGGAGGTCAATCCTTTTGCCATGGCGATCATATCGGGAATGATATCATGGTTTTGAAATCCAAACCATTTACCGGTACGGCCAAAGCCACTCATCACTTCATCGATAATAAGCAGGATGCCGTTTTTCGTACAGATCTCCCGCACCTGTTTCAAATAGCCAACGGGATATTTCAAACAGCCGGAAGAGCCTGATTCACCTTCGAGAATGATGGCGGCAATATTGCCCGGACCTTCATAGGCAATGATCCGTTCGAGTTGTGCAACGGATTCTGTCAATAAACTTTCTTCGCCATGCGGCCAGCGGTATAAATAGGGAAGATCAAAATGTACAAAGTTGGGAGCCTGCTGTGCATCCGCAGGAAGTTTACGCGGATCGCCTCCGGCCGATAATACTCCATACGTGGAGCCATGATAAGATTGATAACGCGTCAGTATTTTATGTTTGCCTGTATATAAGCGCGCCAGCTTGATGCCGTTCTCGATAGAAGTAGCGCCGCATAAAGTAAAAAAGGCTTTGTTCAGGTCGCCCGGGCAGATCTCCGCCAGTTTTTTTCCCAGGTCACCGCGCACTTTGGTAGCGCAGCTCGGCGTAACATAGCTTACCTGCTGCATTTGTTTCACCACCGCATCGGTTACACGCTGGTTGCCATGACCGATATTTACATTCATTAACCCGGAAGAAAAATCGATATACTTTTTACCGTCATAATCGTAGAGGTATACACCTTCGCCGTTTTTGATAGCGATAGGAGCGATACCTTTTTGTTTGCTCCAGGAAAATAAGGTGTAATCAAGATTATCCTGAATGATCTCCTGTGCTTCCGATATTGTTTTTGTAGCAGACATAGCTGATTATGTTGAGCGTGATAAATCTTTTTCGGATTGCGCCTGGTCAACCAAATAATAAATGCGATGATCAGGGCGTATCCAGGTTAAAGCCGGTTGAGGTATTCATTATCTTATAACCTCTTTATCGATAAATCCATTGATCCTCCCGAATCATGGTTCAGACGTTTTAACTCATCCAGTTAATGCCCGCTTCCGGGTTCCACTTGGTAGTACTTTTCTTCAGTTTTGTCCAGAATTCGATCGAACTCTTCCCGGTGATATCGCCCACGCCGAATTTACTTTCGTTCCACCCGCCAAATGAAAATGGTTCTCTTGGTACGGGCACACCCACATTCACGCCGATCATGCCGGCATTTGCCCTGTCGATAATATACCGTGCGATACCGCCATTCTGCGTAAACACAGAAGCGGCATTGCCATACGGATTTGCATTTTCGATGGCAAGCGCCTCATCCACCGTATTGGTACGCATGATACTGATCACAGGTCCGAAGATCTCTTCTTTCGCTACTGACATATCAGGTTTTACATAATCGATAACGGTAGGACCAACATAAGTGCCGTTCTCTTTTCCTTTCACCGTAGTATTTCGTCCATCTACCAGTACTTTGGCGCCCTCTTTTTCGGCTTCGGTAATATATTTTTCAATTATTTCTTTGGATTCTTTATTGATCACTGCACCGAGATTTTCGCCGGGAACGATCTTTTTTGCTTCTTCACAGATCTTATCGATAATATGATCGATGTTTCCTACGCCAACCATTGCGGAAGCAGCCATGCAACGCTGACCGGCGCAACCGCTCATGGATGCCGCTACATTTTGTGCCGTCATGCCCGGGATAGCATCCGGCAATACCATCAGGTGATTTTTGGCGCCTCCCAATGCAAGGCATCTTTTATAATTACCGGTAGCACGTTGGTAAACGATCTTTGCAATTTTGGTGCTGCCTACAAAAGAAATGGCTTCGATGCCGGGATTATCACAGATCGCTTCTACTATTTCCTGGTCGCCGTGTACAATGTTGAATACGCCATCAGGCAGCCCCGCTTCTTTTAATAACTGTGCGAGCCGTCCGCAGCTCAAAGGCACTTTTTCCGACGGCTTTATAATCATGCAATTTCCGAGAGCGATAGCATTGGGAATGGTCCAGTTGGGAACCATTGCCGGGAAATTGAACGGAACGATCGAAGCAACTACACCTAATGGTACATGTTCGGTGCGGCACTCCACTCCTTTACTTACTTCCAGCACTTCGCCGGTTATTAATTGAGGAAGCGAACAGGCAAATTCTGTCAGCTCGATGCATTTTTCAATTTCAGCAAGTGATTCGCCATAGGTCTTGCCATTCTCTTCACTGCATAATTCTGCAAGTTCCTTGGATGCTTTTTCCAGTAAATATTTATACCGGAAGAAAACCTGCACTCTTTCTTTGATCGGCGTTCTGCTCCACAAAGGAAAAGCAATAGTCGCTGCTTTCACTGCATCGGTCAGGTCGTTGGCAGTACTCATCGGAACTTTGGAAAGCAATTCACCATTGACGGGTGAGACTACATCCAGTGTGCGCGATGAATAAGCATTGACAAACTGGCCATTGATATAATTCTGAACAGCATCGTATTTCATCGTATAATTTTTATATTTATAGCGGACAACAGCACTTATAAATATACTTAAATTCAAGAATAATAATGTGATAATTAGGTAATTTGGCAATTTGGAAATGCCCTGCAATAAGGGTATTCCTATTGCCGGATTTCACCATTATCACATCATCATATCACCAAATCATCTTATGACCCCCGAACGAAAAGAAAAACTGGAATCTGTACTAAGCAAACGGCAGAATGATATTACGGTTGTGCTGGAAAATGTATTTGATCCGCATAACATTTCCGCCGTCATGCGTACCTGCGATGCAGTAGGGGTGCAGGATATTTATATTCTGAATACCAAAATTCCCCGGCATAAGAAATGGGGTGCGCGCAGTTCGTCCAGCGCCGCCAAATGGCTGACCGTTCATCAGTTTGAAAATGCGGAGGAATGTTTTGCTGACCTGCGGAAAGGCTATTCAACCATTTTAACAACCCATCTCAGCAGTGATGCGGTACCTTTATACGAGATGGACCTGGCGCAACCGATCGCGCTTGTTTTTGGTAATGAGCATAGCGGTGTGAGTGATGAGATCAGGGCGTTGGCAGATGGCAATTTTATCATTCCGCAGGTAGGTATTATTCAGTCGTTGAATATCAGCGTGGCCTGTGCGGTGACATTATACGAAGCGTTCCGGCAGAAAACCATTGCGGGCCATTACGATCGGCAGGATATGGATAGTGTGGTTAAAAAGGAATTGATGAAGGAGTGGACATTGAATAGATCTGAATACTTATAGTATAAATTATGAATGATGGATTATGAATGAAGTGCGACAGTTGAAATGTTCCCCTGGTATCAGGAGCCTCCTGTAAAACATAATATGGTTTAAAAATTGATTTATGCGGGTAGTAAAACTTCTTCTTATCAATATAATAATGCTTCCGGGGATAAACAGCTTTTCACAGGAGATAAAAAGCATAAAGATCACCGAACTGGAAAAGACGATTGCCGAAAGCAAAACACCCCTGATCGTTAACTTCTGGGCTACGTTTTGCAAACCCTGCGTGGAAGAGATTCCCTACTTCCAGGAAGAAGTAAAAAAGAACCAGGCAGCCGGTGTACAGCTGATCCTTGTCAGTCTCGATCTTAAAGAATATTACCCGGCCAAAATCAAAACATTTGCTGATAAAGCAAAATTCACTGCGCCCATTAGTTGGCTCAATGAAACCAATGCCGATTACTTCTGTCCCAAAATAGACCCTTCCTGGTCAGGCGCAATACCTGCCAGTTTATTCATCAACAATAAAACGGGCTATCGGAAATTCTTCGAGGAGCAGTTGCCGAGGGAGAGATTGCAGGGGGTGATTAGGGAAATGCTATGAATTTGGAAATTTGATAATTAAGTAATTTGGAAATGGTTTGAACAGGGCTCTTTTTCAATTTGAGATATTTACTTAGCTGAAAAATATATGTCAGCTGAAATCCATTTCCAAATTAGCTAATTGCCAAATCCCCCTATCGCTACATCTCTTTCGCTTCTTCATTCATCTCCTGTTTCGCTTTCGCAACCAGGTACATAAAATAGAGCCCGGCGCCAAGACCGGTAATCGCTAATAGCAGACCGGTGATGCTGCGTGAATAAATGGCATTGGCCAGGCAAAAACCTCCTAAGATCATAAATCCGATAATGATAAGACGGTTGAGGAGTTGTCTCTGAATCATAAGCTGATTTTTAGCATCCCGCGGGAGCAGGACGTGGTTAGGTAATGTGGTTATGAGGCTTGGATGCGGAGACGGATACTTTCCATAAAAGTTTTTAAAATATAGAAATGTAAAATATAAAACCGCAAAATGTAAAATGTAAAAGGGGTACCCATAAACGGAGACCCCTTTTACATTTTACATTTTGCGGTTTTACATTTTACATTCTTTTGATCCCACAACCCACTGATCTCGATTCCTTTACCGTCACATCTTTGCCGGCTTTCATTTCATCGATCGCCGTTACCAGGTGCTTGCGGCTAACAGCACCC
>CAMLGR010000111.1 GCA_946479615.1 uncultured Bacteroidota bacterium
TGGCCGGCGCTCGAGGGTCTCTATGCCGAACGCGGGCTTCCGCCGTCTCTACCGATGATCGCCTGGCGCGGGAGCGCGCCGATTCTCACAGTATAGCGTAGCCGATAAAAGTAAGGTCAGGCTGGAAATATTCGATGCCACCGGCAAACTGGTGAATGTATTAGTGAATGGTACTTATTATAAAGGAAGATACCAGCAGCAATTCGTTACCAATATCAGCGGTGTGTATACGTATAAATATGTGTGCGGGGATAAGGTAGAGACGGGAAGGATCGTTATTCAGAAATAAATTCAGAAATCTGGAATAAAAAGTCAAAATATCAACCCTGGTATTTTGACTTTTTACTTTTGAACTATTGATCAGAATTTTATTTCGGCCAGGAGGCAATTGCCATCTGTCACACTTTGAATCTTTCCGGGGCCATCAAACGTGGAGTTGATGCTTTTTGTGCCACTGCTAAGGAGGAGAGAATATTTTTCTGCATGTTTCACCTTTCCTTCTTTATCGATCACAGCTATCTTATAGGTGCCGGAAGGCAAGGGAAGATACAGGGCTCCTTCTTTTGATTCAGAATTATTGCATTCCGGCGCTGTGGACAAGAAAGGCAATACGCCCCGGTTGGTATCGTTGATAAAAAGGTAATTGGTAGTGGCTGGCTCACTGTTTGTCCAGAAATATGCCTGGAATGTTTCGGACTTCTGATGGCATTGGGTAAGGAAGAGGAGCAATAGCAGGCCAGGGATTGCCAGGGTTATTTTTTTCATCAGTATATAATTCGCTGTAATGTTACTTATTTTTCACCTGATTTTTTCAGTCGGTCAATAAATAGTTCAGCCGGAAGCCCATCAAAATGACAAAGAACCAGGATATAAAGAAAAAGGAGTAACCCCATGAATGGCGGATAGTGAATGTCAATAGCGCCTTATTAATAAAAAACAGGCGTCACGGGACGCCTGTTATGAACAACTACGGAACCTTACTGGTCTCCATAAACCAGGTGTTCTGTCGAAAATCTACCTAACTCCAGCCGGTAGTATGGTCACTTGTGCATTTGATCGTATGAATAAGTATAGTTGGGAAAGAGGCGATCGCCTTTGTATGTGAAAAAAAGAATTTCATTGTTTTAATTGGATAACAGGTCATATATAATATATGACAGGGCTAATGTACAGAACGAAATGGATACCTATAGTGACATAACCCATTAAGATTGAATTATTTGACATATGTCATTTGACCTTATTCCATTTTCTGGAATTAAATTGATTGAATAAACCATATTATAATTCAGGATATACAGATGATCAGTGAAAACATGGATTTTATCACATTAACATGATCGGATTAAAAAAAAATATATCTTGGCGAAAACTATAGAATCCAATGTTACAAACGGGGGGTACGGGAGATCCGGGATATGCGCGGAATATTATCCAATTTTTTGAATCGTTATATAAAGTAAGTGATGGACTGGCACAGCGGCTGAATGAGATCGCAAGTATTAAAAAAGTAAAAAAAGGGACCAGGCTGCTGAACCAGGGCGAAATTTGCCACGATTTGTACTGGATTCAAAAAGGTTTGCTACGTGGCTTTATAGTAAAGAACGGTAAGGATATTACCACATGGATAACCGGCGAGAATGAATTTGTCACTTCTATCACGAGTTATTTCCAGGGTGTTCCTGCAAAGGAAAATATCGAGGCCATAGAAAATTGTACACTGATTTGCTTTGAAGGCGAAAAAGTGCAGGAGCTCTATGATCTTTTTCCTGAAACCAATATTCTTGGACGTAAAGTATTGGAAAAATATTACCAGGATGCGGAAGAACGTGCGTATATCGTACGGTTGGCATCCGCCCAGGAAAAATGGGCCTTCCTGATGGAAACAAAGCCTCACTTTATCCATCGCATTCCTTTAAAATACCTGGCTTCCTTTCTTGCGATCCGTGTCGAAACATTGAGCCGGGTCAGGAAGAAAATGTCAAAATTGTAGGATTACAAGCTCAAAAACCGAAAGTAAAAATTCAGGATGCCAGCCAGGTATTTTGAATGTTTACTTTTGAATGCTGATTTTGGACTTTCTAATGGCATGGAGATTGTTTTATCACCCTAAACAATCTTATGATACGCAAATTAAAATCAGGCGAATACCGGATCTATTCCCGCAAGAAAAACCCGAAGACAGGCAAGCGCCGCAATCTCGGAACGTTCGCTTCCTTAGAAGCCGCTAAGAAACACGAACGGGAAATACAATATTATAAGCATCATTGATCGCGGGTGAATGTGGATTAAGAAAAGTCGCTTCCTTTTATCCGTGCATCCGTAGCAAAAAATTATAGTTGATTATAGGTAAATGTGATCTATATATCTAGTAATTAATGATATAGAACACGGATGGGACGGATGGAGGGATGAAATATGGATAAGGAGAGGATCGATTTGCTTTATCCGTGCATCCGCGGCAAAAAAATATTGATGATATAGATAAGTATTATTGTCGGATGGCTATCTCAAAAAGCGATAGGTCCATTTAATAAGGAAAATATTTCTTCCCTGTCCGGCAAATGCATTGTCAAACAAACTTTGAGGCAGTGGAGAATCGAGATCATTATACGCATCAGGCGTGTTCCCCTGCGACCATACCAGGTATAATTCCGAACCCGCACGGTATTCCCAACGCACCACCAGGTTGGAACGAAATTGTACAAAATTAAAATCGGGTTTACTGAAACTATAATCGACCGTGCCATCCTGGTTCTCATCCACATTATAATTTCCCCCGTTAAGATGTACCTGTGCTGCCTGGAAACGATGAAAACGATCATCATATTTTTTGGCAAGCGGATCAGATACATACGCGAAATTGTTATAAATCGGCCGGGTAATATATGGCTGCCCGTAATATTGTATCGTAAGATCAGGTGTAATATTGTAAGTCATACGACCGGTAAAACGTAATGTCTTTTGTTTTACTTCTCCTACAATAGTGCGGGTGATATTATTATACGATACATTGCTGACAAACTGATCCTGCCGGCGCCAGTAATAGGAATAGCTTCCGCTTAATGTGATCAGTAAGGCATCCAATGGCTGAAAATAGACTGCCAGGTCGATATCATGTTCTTTGATCGTATTGTCAAATCCCCACATGTTAAAAACATTAATACTTGTAAATACCTTCTTGCGCGAATCGGTATTGACATACATATTATGCAGCAAGGCACCTGGTCTGCGGATCGAGGAAGCGCCACGCAAGGCGGTATTCGATATATCATAAGGATTCCATGATAGACCGGTTCCCGCCTGCCAGTTATTGCGAAATGTGGCGTGTGAATTGGTATTAAAAGCCTGGTAAATAAATTTGCCGCTATAGTCCCATCTCGACCAGTGATTATAATTCAGCCGTGCATTCCGGAACACGGAAAATGGTTTTTGAAAATGCAAACCTGCCCAGGTAAAATGATTGATCTCGTTGGCAGTAAGCATAAAGCCAATATCATTGAGTTCAAGGCCCGGTGAGCGCAATGTAACACCTGTTTCAAATTTAAACACCTGCCCAAGTTTGCCTGATCTGCCACCGGTCTTTCCAAAGCGGATCGTACCACCCATACCGGAAAGAGAAGTACGGTTGCTGTCAACTATTACACTGGAACCGGGTCGTTGAAAGAGATGTTCAAACGCAGTTTGTGTATTCAATATCGCTTCCTTGCTTCCCTGCATATTGCTGAACACAACATTACCTCTTATATACCAGGTGCGGTGTTTCCAGTAATGTAAATAATCGAGGCCACCGGAATAAGCGCCACGATGTAACACATCATTCAATCCCTGTTCACGGTTTACACCGGTGATAATGCCTCCAATAATCGTATTACCTCCTTTGATATCTTTTTGCAAACGGGCTACGAAATAATTGGTCAGTGGTTCTACCAGTTCTTCGCGCCTGCTGCCTTCATGATCGATAGTAGCTGTTTCGCGCTGGGTGACACTTTCCAAAACACCGATGCTCCAGCCTTGTTTGGTCTTGCCACTGAACTTCGCAGCACCAAGTATAGAAGTGTTCTGCGGGTATTTCATATACTCATCGTTACCGATGGAAGGATTGCCATGCGGCGAACTGCCGATACGCCTTGAATAAAATAAAAGATCGGCATCATAATCGCCGCCGGCTTCGGAACCGGTCAGTTGGTAATCGAAAATATTGCGGCTTTCGATAAAAAATGGCCGGCGTTCTTCAAAGAAATTCTGGAAACCATCGATCCGTACCTGTGAAGGATCGGCTTCTACCTGTCCGAAATCAGGATTGATGGTAAAATCAAGGATCAAATCGTTGGTGACAGCTACTTTGCCATCAACGCCAACGGTTAAGCGGGTGTCCAATCCTTTCGAAAAAGGATTGCCGGGTTCTTTTTTATACTTATCCGCTTGTGCAATAACATAAGGGGCAACTTCTACCTGGCGGTGCATGGGAATGTGATTCAATCCATGCAGTTCACCAAACCGGCTCACCCATACACCTGCGTTTTGCGGGATCAGTTGCCAGGTCGAGCGTTCTTCTTTCCTGAATATGCGGCGTGTGACCTGGATGCCCCAGACTTTTTCCGGTTCGTTGCCATAGCGTAACTGGCTTAGCGGAATCTTTACTTCGGCGGTCCAGCCCTGTTCATCGATATGTGTTTTGGCAAACCAGATCGGGTTCCAGCTGGCATCCCAGTTATTACCATCATTCGATACAAACTCATCGCCACGTACACCCGATACGGAAAGCGTAAAGGAAAACGCCGTGCGCAGATCATGATAACTATCGATATTTATTTCTACCCAATCGCCGGGAAACTCATCGCGCCGGCTCATGCGTTTGATAATGGAATCGGGTGAAGCATCGAAACAACGGTAAGCTATATAAAGAAATTTTTCATCGTAAAGAATCTTAAAACGGGTTTGTTGGGTAGGAGATTTGCCTTCATTGGGTTGCCATTGGATAAAATCGCCTCCCCATTCTACCTGTTCCCAGGCAGCTTCGCCGGGAATGCCATCGAGTGTAACGGGACCGGTTAATTTTTGAGTAGTATATTTTTTCCGGATAAAAGAAGTATCCGCCGGGGTGCTATAGGCGGTGGTAAAAAGAAAGGATAAGCAGAAGGCCAGCAATATGGTTTTGTTCATACGTCAAGAATACTGCTTGTTTTTGAATGCAAAGCAGTCAACTTTAGCAACGGTAAATTATTCTTTATATGCGGTGGGAAGGGAATGACGGGCAGAAAAAAATGTTAAATGAAAGAGGAATTGAAATTCAAAAGAATGGTAATGTTTGTAATGGGAAAATAAGGAATAAGGAAGGAGAAAGTGGTACCTGATTTCAGGGTCTTCCTTTCTCATTCCTTATTTTTTGTTCCTTATTCCTTATTATAACTACCGATCAATTAGCCTCGGTATACTTCTTAAAATTATCCAATATAGCCTGCCAGCCACCTTTCTGCATTTCAATGGGGTTTATATCTTCTGCTTCGAAGCTTTCTGTTATTTTGGTCGAATTACCATCGGCTTTGAAATGAACCTCTACTTTTCTGCCATCGCCCATTGTGTAGCCGATATATTCATTTTCCTTTACCAGGTCGTATACGCCGCCAAAATCAAAACCCATGCTGCCATCTTTGGCTTCCATGCGGGTTGAGAACTTACCACCGGTGCGCAGGTCATTTTCTGCTTTGGGCGCATGCCAGTCATCCGAAGCATTGCACCAGTTTTTGATATGTGCAGGACCACCCCAGAATTCCCATGCTTTTTTAACAGGGGCATTGATCGTACTTTCTATCGTAATGACCGTTCTTGATTTAGTTTCCATTTGTTAAGTTTTGTTAGATGAACAGGTTTGTTTCTGAAACAAATATCAGCCAGGAATTTAAAACAGATGCTGTGCGGAAACGACAATAATTGGGGTAATTGCGACAGGTGCCGGGATCATCCAGATCAGCCTCTTTTTGGCGGTAATATAAACCCGGTGAGGGTCAATCCCCCTGAATAACAAATCGTTAAAATAAGGTCTGCCCGGCTAATATTAATTATTTTTGAGGGATAGATAAATCAATGTAATGAAAGCAATTGCCCTTTTCCCTTTTCTTGCAATAACGGGATTTTTTGGCGGCGAACCTATCGCTGTAAACCATCCGTTACCTGTTGGTGATAGTACGGTCATCAATCATACGCTGGATGGTATGGTGAAGGAGTGGCCGATCTCACGATTCGTGACCGATGATAAAACCGGTAATCAATATGCGATCGATAATGACGGTAAGAATATCTATCTCGTGATGAATATTCCCGATTCCCGCATGCAATTCAAAATGATGCGGAATGGCATGAGTACATACATTGATCTGAAGGCAAAGAAAAAAGAAGGGCAGGGGATCGAATTCCCGGAAAAAAATGAAAGCAATGATGCGGCATTGATGGCCATGCAAAAACCCAAACAGCAACAAGAGGGTGAGCCTGCCAGGAAGCCGGATATCAAAGCGATGCGTAAACTGATGGCCATGAACCTGGTGGCATTACGGTTATTCGGATTCAGCAAGGGAGAGAGCCTTGATCAGCAATTGATGATGCCTAATAGCGTCAATATTGCTTTTGCCTGGGATTCTACGGATGTGATGCACCTGGAATACCGGATACCACTTAGCCTGCTGGGTGAGATGGCATCGCTTAATAAAAAAGAGATCAGCATCGGCTGGGAGATACATGCATTCGAAATAAAAAAAGATGCATCGGCCGAAGATGCCAGTATGAATAATGCGTATGGCGGTGGAAGAATGGGATACGGCGGCGGTCAACGAGGTGGTTATTATGGAGGCGACAGAACCATCGATGCACAACGGTACTGGACCAAATATGTTATCGAAATACCGGATGATAAGAAAGCATTTTAATCAATACCTGCTTCGTTCGAAACATTTCACCCGTTATCAAAGATGGAATTACATACAGGTTCCCATTTTCACTAATCAATTAGCTGGATGAAGATAATTTTGATCAGGACATTCAAGCTGGTAATCATTGCTTACATCGTGATATGTGTGCTCTTGTATTTTTTCCAGGAGAAGCTGATCTTCTTTCCCGAAAAACTGGATAAAAAATTTCGGTTCAACTTCAACGATGATTTTGAAGAACTGAATTTTACTACTACAGATAATTTTGTATTAAATGGCGTTCTGTTCAAGGCAACGCATTCAAAAGGATTGATCTTTTATCTTCATGGCAATGCCGGTTCGGTCAACTCGTGGGAAGATGTAGCGAAGACGTATACAGATCTGCAATACGATGTACTCATCATTGATTACCGTGGCTATGGAAAAAGCGAAGGGAAGATCAGCAGTGAAAAACAAATGTTTAAAGACCTGCAGATCGTGTATGATGCGATGAAGACAAGATATGATGAAAGTAAAATGGTAGTATTGGGCTATTCTATCGGCAGTGGGTTGGCGGCGAAAATAGCTTCTGTTAATCACCCCCGGTTATTGATCCTGCAAACACCGTATTATAGTCTTACCGATATGATGCGGCGCCGTTATCCTCTCATTCCCACTTTTATATTGAAATATAAATTTGCCACGAACAAATACATCGTTGATTGTAAAATGCCGATCGTTATCTTTCACGGTGATCGCGATGAAGTCATTCATTACAACTCTTCTGCCAGGTTAAAGGAATTGCTGAAATCAGGTGATACCCTGGTCACCCTGAAAGGACAGGCTCATAATGGTGTAACTGATAACCCCGATTACCAGGCCGCCATCAGGAATATCTTAGGTAAATAAGATCGCCGGAGGCCGGGCTGGATGTACAACAATCATCAGCATTTTTAAATGCACAAAAATGCCGGTATTATGCTGTAAATAGCAAGATAATATCATCATCGGTCAATAAAATACAGATTGGCGATAGCAAGCACAGAAATATATTTTCCCTGACTGCATGAATATGAACTTCCTTTAACTTTAAGCAAAATCACTTTTATGAACTCACGCCGCGACTTCCTGCAAAAAATGGCCGCCTCTACGCTCCCTCTTTATTTTTTCTCTTTGGATGAAAAAGGAAAGAATAAATCATTGGTTGAAGAAAACTATGATGGGCCTGTACTACGGGTCGCCATTCTTGGGTTGGGCAGTTATGGTACACGTGTAGCCGATGCCATGCAAGCCTGCAAAAAAGCAAAACTGGTGGGTGCTATCAGCGGTACCCCTTCCAAATTAGTTAACTGGCAAAGTAAATATGGAATCCCGGAAAAGAATTGTTATAACTACGAAAACTTCGATCAGATCAAAAACAATCCTGATATCGATGCGGTCTATGTAATCACGCCTAACTCGTTGCATCACGACCAGGTGATACGGGTGGCGAAAGCCGGTAAGCATGTTATTTGTGAAAAGCCGGTAGCGCTCAACCAGGCGGAGGCGCAATCGATGGTCGATGCGTGTAAGAAAGCAAAAGTAAAATTCCTGGTAGGATACCGGATGCACTTTGAACCAAAAACACTTGAGATCATCCGTATGCGTAAGGAGGGCGAACTGGGAAAGATCATGTTCTTCCAGGGATTAAGTGGTTTCAGGATCGGTGATCCAACACAATGGCGGCTAAATCGTCAACTTGCTGGCGGAGGTTCGATGATGGATATTGGCATTTATTCAATCAATGGTGCACGATACATGGTAGGAGAAGAACCAATATGGGTGACAGCAGAAGAAACGAAAACAGATCCTGTAAAATTTAAAGAAGGTGTTGATGAGACCATCCAGTTTCAATTGGGTTTTCCCGGTGGTGCAGTAGCTTCCTGTTTATCGACGTATAGTATGAATTGGCTCGATCGGTTTTTTCTTACAGCCGAAAAGGGATTTGCTGAATTGTTACCGGCAACCGGTTATGGTCCGATCCAGGGCCGTACCAATAAAGGCGAGCTGACACAACCACACCAGACACACCAGACAGTACAGATGGAAGAAATGGCCGGCATCATACTGGAAGGTAAAGTGCCGGTGGTACCGGTAGATGGAGAAGAAGCGGTAAAAGATATGAAAGTGCTGGATGCAATCTATCTTGCGGCAAAAACCGGTAAGAGGATCGAACTAAAATAACAACTACATTCAATATACCAACTCCGCGGCCCTCTGTGTCTCCTCTGTGGTATATGCCCAGGAGTAAAGTATCGCGATAAAGTCCTTTAAAACCTCATGAATAGAATCTCTTTTACAGGGCTTGTTCCACAGAGGGTCACGGAGATTAACCGGTTGTTGTGAATTATAGAGTTTATATTTGAGAATGGCAAATGATAGTACGACACGTTTCAGCAACAGGGTTGATGATTATGTAAAATACCGTCCTTCATATCCTTCGGCCATCGTTGACTTTTTGCAGGATAAATATGGGATCAAAAAAGATGCAATTGTAGCCGATATAGGATCCGGTACCGGCATCTCCAGCCATTTATTTTTAGAAAAAGGCTATGCTGTTATCGGTGTAGAACCTAATAAAGAAATGCGGGAACGGTCGGTTGAACTATTAAAGGAGTATAAAAAATTTACAACCGTACCCGGAACAGCCGAGCAGACATTATTAAAAGATAAAGCAGTTGATCTTATCCTTGCCGGCCAGGCCTATCATTGGTTCGATGCAGTGGATGCCAAAGCCGAATTTCAGCGTATACTAAAACCGGGTGGAGTGGTGGCCCTGGTCTGGAATGAACGATCAATCAATTCTTCTTTCGAAAAAGACTATGATGAACTGATCATCAGATATGCGAAGAACTACAAAACGCTGAACCACCGGAATATTGACTTTGACAGCATTAAAAAATTCTTTTATCCGCATCATTGTGAACTGACTGAATTTTCTAACCACCAGGATTTTGATTTCGAGGGATTGAAAGGAAGATTATTATCTTCTTCCTATATGCCATTGGCGGGGCAGGAAGGATATGAAGAAATGCTGGTCAGTCTGGAAAAGCTGTATAAGCAATACGAGGCAGATAATAAGATCAGGATAGAGTATAGTACAAAATTGTATTCAGGAATATTCCAGGACTTCTAAGGTTCAACCTTATAGGTTGAAGCGATAACGCTAAAAAACATAATAATTGAGGTATTTTACTCGGATAGATAGGATGATAAAAGCCTGAATCGACGGTTGAAAAACATGATAATCCTCGTCTTTTAATCAAGCAGTCCGAACCTATAAGGTTCCAGCCATCGCTGCCAAAATAAAAAATATAAAATGCAGAATCTAAAATGTAAAAGGTAGTCACTCCGAAGTTCGAATACTCCTTTTACATTCTCTATTTTAAATTCTACATTTCTTCTTCCCCCACTGATTCCTCAAAGTTTCTTTACCTTTATTCCTTATGAGCGCAACAATAGCCGTCATGGCCATCCTTCGCAAGTATGTAAGAATTTTTCGCAAAGCAGGTGCTACCAGCCCTTCAACCGCTATCCGTCCGCCTGAACATGGCGTTCGTAATTCTATGCTTTTTCAGAAACTGGTCCGGCAGGGGGTATTGGTAAAAATGGGAGACGACCGGTATTACCTGGATGAAAACCGCGAGGCAGAAATGCGGAACCGCCGTCAAAAAGCGGTTATCATCGTCATAGCGATCCTCGTTATCGGCCTTATTGTCGGCTATTTTTCTTTCCGGAGATAATTTATTTTATTTCTCCGCCAGCCTTTTGTTATACTGCTGCTGTAAATTGTCCATCGATTTATCAAATCCAGGCCGGTCTATGAATACGGCAGGGTTATAATCGTCACCCGGCTTCCGTTTCCTATGCATTCCAAACTGGCTGGCATGGGAAGCGAACCAGATATCGAATTGCAGCGCTTTCATTTTTTCAAGCGTTGCCGCATAATCTTTTCCTACTTCCGGGTAAGACTGCATCCCGGAAAGTTTGGTCTCATCCAATATACTCGGCATATTGGCGATCAATACGCGATAGGTCCGGTGTTCATCAGTAACATCGAATAAAAAACTGCTTGCACCTTTCGTATGCCCGGGATGATGCAATACCCAGATCTTCATGCCACCTAATTCCACTGAATCACTTTCATGCAATTTGCGATCTGCTTTTACCGGTGCAAACAGGCTTCCTTTACCACCGAATATATAATCGGAATTACCACCATCAGCTAATACACCTGCATCTTTTTCATTGATCATCATCTTCGCACCTGTTTGTTTTTTTATTGCTGCCATCGCACCCACATGATCATAATGCGCATGCGTAGCCAGTAAAATCTTAATATCGGAAAATTTAAATCCCAGCGCCTTTACATGGGCACGGATCATCGGTGCAGATTCCGCCAGGCCGGTATTGATAAGGATATGTCCTTTGGGAGTGGTAACCAGGTAGCAGGCCAGGTCATAAGTACCCACATAATATAAATTACCCGCTATCCGGAATGGTGCATAGTCCTGTTTCCAGTTTTCCTGGACGATAGGCAGTTTAACAAGTTTCTGGGCAATGGAAACAAAACCGGTAAATGACAGCATCGCTGTCAGTAATAATATGCGGAAAGGCATTTTCATAATTGGTGAATATGGATGCAAAGTAAAAAATGGAATTGATTGTTCGGGTCTTTTGTAAATAATTCATCTTTCAGCTTAACCGGGCAACATCCGTTCATCCACACCCATCCGCGTTCTGTTACCCTGGTTTTACAAGTCACTTTGATTTCCATGATAAGGCTCCTGTAAAAATGGTAATACGGAATCGACCAATAACTGCGAGGAAAAAATAGTATAATGAGTAAGCCCTGGTAGAATAGCCAGGCAACCCGCAGGCCGTCCCGAGCCGTCCGGCTGTCCATCCTGCTGACCACCACCAACCAGTTCGAAAAAGTCAATGATATGCGAAGGATACATGGCGTCTGCATCAGCAGCTACGATCATTGTGGGAGCATTGATCAACCCGATGGATGCCGACCAGTCATAATCTTTACGAAGCAATTCTCCCAGTTTTATATGGAGGGTGGGCCAATCCTCCGGTCGCGGTGCTGCACGAAGGTAATTTTTATACATCCATGAACTTTCCATAGCTGTTGCCGATTCAATTCCCATCTGCTCCTTTTTTGCATTGATTTCCGGGTACCAGGCATCATGTTTAAACGCCCAGGAAACAACCACGAGTTTTCGTACACATCCAGGATGCCTGATCGCTAATTGAATAGCCACACCGCCTCCCAGTGAATACCCCATGATAGCTGATTTTTTCAAATTCAGATATTCCAGTAAAGCAGCGATATCATCTGCCATTGCTTCGATACTCAACGGGCGGCTGGTATCAGCAGTATGACCATGACCCTGCAATTCTACAGCAATCACCATGTGCTGTGCGGCAAGATCCGGCAAAATGGGATCAAACATGCGGATATCTCCCGGCGCTCCATGCAATAATACCAGCGGTTCGCCTTTACCATAAATTTCATAGTAAAGCTGTAATCCGTTAATGGGTACATATTCAAATGAGTAGGGCTTTATTGTCATGAAGTATATAGCTAACGGAGATTGTTAATTCATGATCAGTACACATACAGTGCCAACTGTCGTATTGTTAGTAAAACAAAAGATCAAAAAGAATGACAGCGGTGTAGCAAACAGGAATCATTGCAGATGCATTCACGGTTTTTTCCGGCGATTTATTTTTTCGAATGTTTTGCCCAGTGAATCTATGATTTTTGTTTGTAGTTGGGTATCGAGTGTTTTACCGGTAGAAGATGCAAAAACATAGCGCCATTCGACAAAATTATTATCGCCCAATGCTTCAAATTTTTTAAGAAAGTCAGCTATTGTTACCGGCTCATTATACAACTCATTATAAGTAGTAACTATTTCCTGTTGCACATCTTCATCGATATTTTTAAATAGCCTGGAATACCTGTGTTCCCTGATATCGATGCCATTATTTTTTAAATCATTTTCAGTAAAGATTGTTTCATATTTTACAAGCCAAAGGCTTTTCAGGAGTATTTCCACGCAGAAAGTAGAACAGAGAACGGCAGGCGGAATATAATCACCATCTTTAAGTGTATTGGAGACATGCTGGATTAACTGAAATCCTTTATTAAGTCCACGCGCCATATTAAACATGCGTCTGTATAGAGGAATGTCCGGGGTTGTCATATGTAAATAGTTGATCTTACCAAGATACAACCTTCGCCAATGACACCACTGTATTTAAAGCACAAATGAGAAACCCAGGTTGCTATCAGATCAGTATTTTTCTTTTCTCGGCATCGCTTTCCATTCCACCGTACTGCCGTCATTGGGATTAACACCTGCATCGTTGGTTCCTACTATCTCGCCGGATGCATTCATCCAGTAATATTTATACTGGTTACTCAATTCCACGGGCGTTTGATTTCCATAGGGATTATTATACGTTTGTATCCCGCCAATATTTTCACGGAACTGGTAATTACGATCATCTACAGACCTGTTACGGTCATCGGTTACTTCCTGCCAGTTTTTTTGCGACCATTCCCTGTACGATTTTGCTGCTTCACTAAAAGCCACCGAGTTCCGCAGATTTTGTTGCATAATCCCCCTTGCTCCGAATGCGGCTCCGTTGATCGCCGACATCTGTCTTGACACCTGCGGCAACCATGTTGAATAGTCCGGCCATTGTGCTGCCGTGGAAAGCGCAGCCGTCATCGCCATCACGCAACCGCCATAATAATTACTGACATGACAAGTCACTTCACCCTGGCAATTCTCACCCTGGACCTGGTAACTGACCGGGAAACGATAGGCTTGCTGAAAACCAGTGATAGGTGCTGTATTTGCCGGCTGACCAAATTGAAGTGCTGACGGCCGTAGCGCCATCATTTTTTCATATACAAACTGCGCAGGAGGATAGTTCGGCATAAGACCGGCATTGCCTACCATTACCGTCAACGCTTTTCTGTCCGGTGCTACAAGTGTAATAGCAAACTGGCCATCTTCTCCTACCTTCCATCCCGAAGGAAGGGCGTATGAAAAAAAACTTCCCTGGTGTATCTGTAGTTCAGCTGGCTTTGAATATACAGGTTGATCATTCATATCGTTTGTATTTTTTGTAGTGATGGGTTCTACTTTATAAAAACCGGCACCCGGGCTGCCAGCCTGTTTTACCTTTTCTTTTTGAGGCAATGGTAATGTATCTGCAGTTGCAGGAGTTTGTTGACCGCAACCTGAAAAGACTACTATCAACACAACTGTATAGAACAGCGAAAATTGTTTCATGTTAAAATAGTTATGGGTAGAATAATGAAAACCGGCTATAGATTAAAAATAGGGAAGTCATCATCATCCGGCTATACCTAGTTTGTAGTACATGACCGGATAATGGAACACTGTATTCATCCGTATAATTCTATACGTAGAAGAAGGAGTGGATGTTCCTAAAGGGAGATTTGAATTATAATAAACCCGTTTTCAGGTATAAGTACCTGATTTATATCTGGTTTAAAAAAAGACATTTGTCGTTAAAATTACGACAAATTGCAATATCTTTGTTTTATAATAATTCATGAATAAAACACTCGACATAACTGATAAAAGAATTTCTTACAATTCGATCGATGATAAAGATGTAATCTATTTCATCACGATTGTAAGAAAGGGTATCAACTATTCGGTATTTTACGCCTTGGTAAAAAAAACTCCTTTTAGTTTAGGTGAATGGTCAAGATTCCTGAACATGTCTGAAAGGACCATGCAACGGCACAAACGTTACAAGAAATCTTTCGATCCCATCTATTCCGAAAAAATCCTGCAAATCACATTAGTCTATAACCTGGGTATTGATGTTTTTGGCGATGATAACAAATTCAATACCTGGCTCGAAACACAAAATCTCGCATTAGGCGGAGGCAAGCCAAAAGAATTACTCGATAATGGTTTTGGCATTGGTTTATTAAAAGATGAATTAACCCGTATAGAACACGGCGTTTTAGCATGATAGTGTACAGACTAAGCAAGGGAAAGCACAAAAATGATCTTTCAGGCAAGGGTGCAGAACTGACCGGTGGCCGTTGGAACAGCAAAGGTGTGGCTATGTTATATACAGGCCAGTCAAGAGCCTTATGTATTACTGAAGTTGCTGTTCATACTCCCCTGGGAATTATTCCTTCCGACTATTGGATCACAACGATTGAAATTCCTGCTACCATTCCTGTTTTTGAAATTGATCCGGGCCAACTTCCTTCCGACTGGAAAACTTTTCCTCATCCTCACTCTACACAAATACTGGGTGATGATTTTATAGCTTCTGCAAAATATTTAGTAATGAAAGCTCCTTCGGTAGTTGTACAGGGTGATTTTAATTACCTGGTAAATCCGGCGCATTCCCTTTTTTTGCAGGTGAAAATTGTCGCTACAGAACCATTTCAGTTTGATCAACGATTATTTACCCGGTAGTCGTTAGCAGGGCAGGTTAAATTTCAACAATAAAATGCAGTAGTTTTGATCGGATCGATGCCTGCAAAAGCCAGGTTTTGAAATACTAACTATTGCAAGGGTTGTTCTTTTTGTACCATCATTACAGGCTTGTTAAGACTATCCCTGTATTTGAACTCTTACTTTTCTATTTCACCTGGCAGCCCTCTTTCAGGTGCAATTAGTCTCCTGTTGACGCCGGTGGTAATTTATATTTTCCTCTTGCTCGATAAAAA
>CAMLGR010000112.1 GCA_946479615.1 uncultured Bacteroidota bacterium
GGAGGTACGCAATTTCAGGTTGTTGAAAATTTTGGAATTGTTCATGAAACTTTCATTAGTGATGTTCCAGCTTGCTGCTACTGTGGGAAACAAACCATATTTATCAGTATTACTTCCCATTACGGATGATCCGTCACGGCGGGCGGTAAATGTGAGCAGGTACCGGCTGTCATAAGCATAGTTGATCCTTGCCATTTGTGATAACAGGCTATACTTATCGCGGTAAGAGGTGGATGATTGCGTAGCACCTGCTCCCAGGTTGTTAAAGGAAAGTTCATCATTGATAAAACCGGTAGCCGAACCGCTATAAGTAAAATAGTTGCGTTGCTGGGAACTATATAAACCGGTGAAATCGATATGGTGCACACTCCAGTTCTTTTCATAAGTAAGAATGTTTTCTACCACCCAGTTCCGTGTATCGGAAGATGAGGCAGTAGCTGCACCCAGCGTGTTGTTTGCATCCCTGCCGGTATAAGACCCGGTGCGTGTGGTTACATAGGTATAACCGGTATTCAACCGGTATTTTAATCCTTTTAATGCTCCGCCGAATTTTATTTCGGCATATACATTACCGGTAAGGTTATTACTGCGATCGGCCCTGTCCACATACAAACCCAGTAACGGATTCGTGTATAACAATTCCGGGTTCATCGGATATATTTCAAATTTTCCAGATCCATTATACTCCGTACCATACGGGCTCATGGAACCGGCGAGATAAAAATTGGCTCTTCCTCCATCGTAATTATTATTACTATAGGAAAGCGACGTTCCTGCGGTAAGGAAATCGGTAATGTTTACATCCAGGTTGGAACGCAGCGTGGCCCTGTGATACTGATAACCTCTCACCGCACCTTTTTGTTTCAGGTAATCGCCCGAGATAAAATATTTTACATCTTTACTGCCACCGGAAATGCTCAGGTTATGGTCCTGGAGAAAACCCTGCTGCACAGCTTCATCCATCCAGTCTACGGTCTTGTTCGCATTATAGTTGGCTATTTCATACGCATTGGGAAGAATGTTCGCCTGTGTTTGAGTAGGATTCACCTGCTTCCACCAGTCGGCATATTTTTGTACATACGCCTGCGGGCTTAAAGGATCGAGCATGTGCGCGATATTATCAAATCCTACATAGGCATTGTAACGGATAGATGGTTTTCCACTGCTTCCCCTTTTGGTAGTGATCAATATAACACCATTCGCCCCATTCACACCATAGATAGCTGTCGCGGAAGCATCTTTTAATATTTCAATAGAAGCGATATCGTTCGGGTTGATATCATTCGTTACACCTCCGCCTTTGCTGAAAGGCACACCATCCACTACGATAAAGGGACCGGGATTGGCGCTGATGGAATTTTGCCCGCGGATCAATACCGAGGCAGAACTACCCGGCACGGCTGAATTCTGTGTTACTGTAACACCTGCCACAGAACCTTCAATAAGATGAAGCACATTGGTGGCAGGGATTTTAGATAAGCGTTCCTTAGGCACCGAAGAAATAGCGCCGGTAAGATCAGCGCGTTTTTTGGAACCATATCCAACGACAAC
Source organism: uncultured Bacteroidota bacterium (assembly GCA_946479615.1). The sequence goes on from CAMLGR010000112.1 coordinate 1,552, forward strand.
CACTTCATTCAGTTCACGATTGGTAGCATTGAGTTTTATTTGCATCGGGCCACCGAAATCAGCGGTTAATTCTGTTTCCCGGTAACCGGTATTACTGATCTCCAGTATATCTCCTTTAGTTACAGAAAGGCTGAATACGCCCAGCTGATCGGTAAGCGTAGCTATTTTTTTACCTTTTACAATGATCGTTGCGCCTATAAGCGGTTCGCCTGTTTCGGCATCGGTTATTGTTCCGGAAACCCTTTGAAGCTGGGCCAGGAGGGATAAAGGAGAAAGAAGAAGAAGAATCAAACCGAGCTTTAGTACAGCCAGCCGGTTTTTGGGATAAGTTGAAAGCTCCGGCCATTTCTGCCCGGGTTGAGTAGAGTTCAATTGAATCATATGACAGCAGTTTGTTTGAAAAAATATACCGGGGTCGAATTGTCCGTTAAGCATACCCGGCATTATCAAACTAAATTTCAGCCCGGAATGAGGTTTGCCACGGGGGACAAATAGTAAAATAAGGGGGGTAAATTCTACTTTGCCGGGATATTTAGGGGGAATACTGTCCTATACTGACCGGGTTTCACGCGGCGGGAGCGGCGGCAGTATGACACCCGCTGCTCCGCTGCGGTCGCTGCGAGAAACCGATAAAATAAATCTGTTATATAATATATATTACCAGGAGGGTCATTCCTCTGTCTTATGAGATAATACCTTCCGGTACCGCTTGATATAGTCCGAAGGGTTCATCTGGAAGAGTTTATAAAACTGCTCGCGGAAATACCGGACATCATTAAAACCGGTGATATAGGTGATCTCCACGATGGTCTTGTCGGAATTGATCAGCAGTTCCGAAGCTTTCCGCAACCGGAGATAGCGGATAAAGACATTGACGGTTAGACCGGAAACCGATTTGATCTTTTTATACAGGCTCGGATGGCTCATACCGATCTCGCGGGAAAAAACAGAGATATTAAAATCGGGATTATCGAGGTGATTTTCTACGATACTGATACATCGTTCAATAAACTCTTTATGCTCGCCGGGAATATTGAAATTGGGCTTGAGCGTCACGGCATTAAAGAAATATTGCTGCAAACGGGTACGGCCCTGCAGAATATTCCTGACCCGGGCAATGATGATCTCCTGGGCAAAGGGCTTGGTAATATAATCCTCCGCTCCCACTTCGATCCCTTTGAGTTTGATCTCATCCGAGGAATCGGCCGTTAAAAGAATGATCGGGATATGGGCCAGCGAAGGATCGTTTTTTATTTTATGACAAAGCTCGATCCCGTTTACATTTTTCATCATAATATCACTGATCACGATATCCGGCGATTCTTTTACTACCAGGTCATAGCCCGTTGTGCCATCATCCGCTTCATATATATTATAGGAGTTGGAGAAGATCTTACTGATATAAGAGCGGATCTCTGCATTGTCATCGACGATCACCATGGTAGGAAGTTCCGACCGGAGTTTCGTAATGATCTCTGCATTGTTCTTTTGAATATCCTGTTCGGAAAAATCACCGGTGATCGGGTCCTCTACCAGTTCATGAAGGATGGTCTCACCAGCCGTATAACTTTCCGTACTGTATTGCGAAGAGAAATGATCATTCCCTTTTACCAATAATAACCGGAAGTCTGTACCAACACCGGGCTGACTGGTATAGGATAGTTTGCCGCCATGCGCCTGCGCCAGTTTCTGGGAAACATACAGCCCGATACCAAAACCTACACGCGATGATTTATCCCTGTGATTCAACTGGGAAAAAGATTCAAATAGTTTATTCCCTACATCGGCCGGTATGCCCGGGCCGGTATCCTGTACCGATATTTCAATATCATTTTCATATTCGAATATTTCCAGGCTGATCGATCCGCCGACACCCGTGTATTTAAAGGCGTTTGACAACAGGTTGAAAAGTATGATCTCCATTTTTTCTTTATCCGCGTACACAAATACTTCCTGTTCAGCCTTGTTGAAGTCAAAAGAAATATTTTTGGAAAGCGCATGCTGGCTGAAACTGAGACATACTTCATTGCAGAGTTTGACAATATCGAAATATTCGATCCGCATCTGCTGGTCCACCGATTCTACCTTACGGAATAATAATAACTGGTCTACCAGGCTGAGTAATCTTCTTGTATTGCGGTAGATCATCAATACATCTTTTCTTGATTGTGGCTGGCCTTCCTTTTCCCTGATCAGCTCTTTCAACGGGTCGATGATGAGTGTGAGCGGGGTGCGGAATTCATGCGAGATATGGGTGAAATAAGAGATCTTCTTTTCCGTTAATTCTTTTTCCTTTTCATTTTCCAGGTGTGCCAGCTTTACTTCATACCGCAGTCTCTCCTGTCTTTTATTGTACTGCATATATAAATAGATCATCGCCAGTACAGAAATGCCATAGATAAGATAGGCCCACCAGGTGCGGTACCAGGGTGGCAATACTTCTATCCGTAATAAAACAGATCCGGGACCCCATACTCCATCCTGGTTGGTCACCTTTATTTTAAATATGTAATTGCCTTCGCCCAGCCTTGAATAATTGGCGGTGCGGATATTGTTTACATAGTTCCAGGTCTTGTCCCATCCTTCGAGCTGATACGCATATTTGATCTTATCGGTACCGGCATATTCCAATGCAATAAAATCAAGCGAAAGATTAGCCTGGTTGAAGGGCACCGATATCGATTCGATCCGTTCAAGAGTTCTTTTCTTTACATAGGTATCGTTTTCTTCCACCAATGTATTGTTGATCTTCAGCCCGGTGAGGAATAACCGTGGCACTTCTTTTTTATCATATACACTATCAGGATAAAAGAAGTTGAACCCTTTAATTCCACCAAAAAGAAATTCTCCCGATCTCAATGCCAGTCCTGCATTAAAACTGAACTGGTTGCTTTGCAATCCATCGGATTGCGAAAAATTCTTACATGTTTTATCAGACGGATTAAATTTACCTAACCCGTTGTAGGTACTGAGCCAGAGATCGCCTTCTTTATCTTCGAGCAACCGTAGTATGGTATTACTGGGAAGTCCTTCACTGGTAGTGAACCGCTGGTACTCCCCCGTCTTGCGATCGAATAATAATAAGCCGCCGCCTTCGGTGCCGATCCAGAAGTTTTTCTTTTTATCCTCGTAGAGGCAACGGACAGGATAGCCGATCCTTGTAAGTGTATATTGTTTCCGTTCCCGGTCGATATGATACAAAGATTGATAACTACCGGCCCAGAATCCATTCCCGCTATCCTCTGCCAGGCATTGTATGTTAACAATATCCTTGTTGAATAATTCAAATTTGTCTGTCGCCCTGTTGAATGTATACAGGCTGCCGTCATTGGTGGTACTGGCCCAGAGCCGGTGCTGTTTATCTTCATAGACAAGCCATACATTATTTTCTTCCAGCCCGGTTTCGGGATTGGTGCAGGTATAATGAATAAAGCCGGGTGCAGTTTTCTTTAACCGGTTAATACCGCCAAACCAGGTAGACACCCAGATATCATCCTGGAAATCCTTGGTTATGGTCGTGATAAAGTTGCTGCTGATCGAATTGTTATCCGTTTCCTTATGGATATAGGAAGTAAAACTGTTTTTGGCGCGATCCCAGTACCGCAGACCAGCTCCGTCTGTGCCGATCCAGACATTTTGTTTCTCGTCTTCGCAAAAGGAAAGAATAAAATTGTTGATAATATTATTCTGACCCGGGACATTGTAAACAACTCTTTTAAAAGCACCGGTATGAGGTTCTATTATATTGATACCTCCGCGCAGGGTGGCAATCCATTTCCGTCCATCATTGTCCTCATAAAAATCATAGACAGCATTGCTGTTCACCAATACGGAACCTGTTTCAGATAAATAGGGAAGTGTTTGCCGCGCACCGGAAGGCAGGTACCATACACCTCCTCCATCGGAAGAGATCCATAATGACCGTTGTTTATCCTCAAAAAGAGAAGACACCAGGTTTTTGGAAGGCATGAAGTTCGCAGAATAGATACCGCTTGACTGATCATACTGAAATAATCCATTGCCGTTTCCCAGCCAGATATTCCCGGCACGATCCACTTTTACGCAATTGGCCTGTTTGATCGCAGCAGAAACAAGTTGCAATGTTCTTGCAGCAAGATCATATTTATATAAACCCTTTTGCTGAATAAATACCCAGGCGCTGTTTGTACGTGCATCGTAATCGATCGCTGTTACCAGGTACCCGCCTTTATTACCGGGAAGCGAAGGCAGCGGAACCTGCACACCTGTACTTTTATAATTGTCAAAGACCAATAATCCATTCTGCTGCAAACCTACGAGCATGGTCTTTCCACCATCGATAGCTTTGATTGCAGATACACCATCCTGTATACGCTGCAGTACGGCCTGGTTCCAGGGCCTGAACCGGGGTACATAAAAATTATTTTTTACAGGAGAGTAAATGCTGATGCCTTTTACATTGCCAATCCATAAATTATGATCGGCATCGCCGGCAATGGAATAAATATGATTATCGCTAAGCGAAGTACTGTCACCAATGATATTGCGGAAGATCTTGAACGAATATCCATCATAACGATTCAGTCCATCGTAAGTACCAAACCACATAAAGCCGTTATGATCCTGGTACATACAGGTCACCGCATTATTGGAAAGACCCTGTTCGATGCCGAGGTAATTAATGGTAACACCATCGATCGCCAGAACACTCCGGCTGATCAAAAAAGAAAGCAATATAAGAAGTGGACGATATATGACACGCAGATCTCTCACGGCAAGTTGGTTGACCGGCTTAAGTAACCCGGGTCTTAAATATACAGTATAATTGGAAATTGTATGTCCTTGCCTGTATGGGTATGTTACATCAAACCGATGTATAAGCCGATCTTATAAATGCTTTAGCATGTTACTTACGCCCGGGTTTATTTCACAGAGCACCGCAGAGTTATTCGAATTTGAAGACACGGAACGAATGCGGTTTGATGGAAACGGTAAAGGCATTACTGCCATTGTTCTTTGGTTCCATCCAGAAACGCTGTGGATCCCTGGCCGTACCCGTTATGGTCTCATTGGTTTGCAGGTCGGTAAGTTGGGTATACGGTTTTGTCGTTACAACCCTGATTTCCGTGGTTTCCGGTAAAAAGGATTCCACGATACAGGTATTATTATCATATACATATAAACTGATATTGGCAGGACCTTCGATCTGCACTTTCATTTGCCCGCCCAATACTTTACGGATCGTATTCAATGCTTCTGCCGGAAGGTTATAGAGGTCGGCAAAGTTGTCCGGTATGGTAAGGACGTACAGTTTTCCTTTGGAATAATCGGCTTCATGCAAGATGGGCCAGCCGTTAGGGCCATCCAAACCGGAAACCATTTCCCAGGAATCATTGGTGAGATAAGAGACCTGTGGAATGAGTACAGGTTTTTCCGTATGCACCAGGGAACGCCCGGCAGAAAAGTCTTTTACCAATGCTTTCCGGTCGGTCACCCTGATCTCGGCAATGTCACCGATACCTTTATCCTGCAAGGCTTTTAAGAGACCGGATGTGATGACGACCGATTTCCCCTGTGTCAACTGCTTTTTGATCTTTGCTACAATACCTGCATCGGATTTTGCTTCTTCTGTCAGGAGTATCACACTGTCATTTGCCGGAAAGACGGGATGCTGATCCATCGGCAAGCCGATCATTCCTAAATAGTTCTGTAAGAAATCTTCACCGGTGGAATGATAAGGACGATAACTTTTTATACCAACCGGATTACCGAGTTTTCCTATAAACTGATCGATGGTTTCAAAAGCATAGCCGGCTGCTCTTGCTATCGTGGTAGGTTTGGCCGGTGTGCCGCCATTGAGGTTGACAGGCTCCATCATCTTATCAAAATCAAAACTGGTTTGTTGTCCCTGCCAGGGAGCGCGATCTGTTGGTATGATCAGGCGAACCAGTTGGCGGAAATCGAATAAGGTTACTTCCGGCGCTTTGGCAAAAAGTGTGATCCAGAGTTGTTCCGCATACCGGTCGAAATTGCCCATACCACCCGGGTCGACCCAACCACCACCATTTCCACCGGGTTTGATATTGGAGAAGTAGCGTACAATATTATACCCGAGATATTGCTGCAGGTGTTGTGCACTTCTTACCGCGTCTCTTGTTTCGGTGCCGGTATAAATGCCATCGAACATAGCCGGTTCTGTTTCGAGGTTAAAACCCAATCCCTGGAAATGTTCGTACCAGTTGGGATATTTAACCACCATCTTTACTTTGGGATTGACAGCTTTTGCCGGACCTATCACCAGTGATCGCGCTGCTTCTGTCATCAGGTCGAGGCGGTACCGGGTCCATGTCCTGGTTCCTTTATCTTTTATAGCGCCATCGTCCTTGCAATTGGTAAAGAAGAAGTCATCCAGTATCACTTCATCAAAATTCTTAGCGGTGTATTCGGCGATCTCTTTTACTTTTTTACGGTCATTGGGATCGCTGTAGCAAAAAGTTTGAAACCGGTTAGGTTCACTGATCGTATAGGTAATGCCACCTTGTGTTTCCACTCCCCTGTCCTTAAAAAATTTCTTGGCGATGTCCAATGTCTTTTGATCGACGATGAGAAGATCGCGATGCGTTTCTAAATAAATCTTATCGATCTTCAATTGTCTTGACATTTCTTCCCAGATAGGTTTGAGATACCCGATGGTATCACCCATCTTTTGAGTTTCATAAGCGCGGCTGTACACAGCTACTCTGAAATTTTTATACTGTTGGGAAGAAGAAGAAACGGAAATACATAGCAGGACAGGCAGTAAGAAAAACAATTGACGGTTTAGCATCGCAGATTTTTTGTTCCTTCAAGATAGGATAGTTTATCCACGAATGCACCGGGACAATTTTATCATCAAAACGATTGTTTGTCCGATAGGATCATCATTTTATAAAATGCTGTGTTCCTCCTTTCAATGCGGTTGTTTTTCCCTGCCAGGTGAATTTGCCGGTTACCTTTTCAGGCAAGCTGATAGTCGCATCGATCCCGTTCTTGCCAATTCGCTTCAATACTACACTGATCATACCAGCAGGATGCGGCATCGATCCGTTTACTTCCTGCAATTCTCCCAATGCCGGTTCGATATTCACCGTAGCAAAACCATGCGAAGCCGGAACGATACCACAAATAGTCGCGAGGAAATCATAATTGGGACTGGCGCTCCAGGCATGGCAATCGGAGCGTGTAGGATCAGGGTTTTCTGCAAAAGTGGTCAGGCCATTGGCGATCATTCCGCGCCAGGGTGTCAACTGCGAATAATAAAGATCGGCCATGCCTGCTTTCTTTAATGCCCGGGTAAGATAAAAACGGTAATAAAAAGTAGCCTGCGAAAGTGTAACATCATACAATACTTTCTTCATTACTGTTTGCATTTTGTCTTTAGGAACACATCCTGTCAATACCGCCATGATGCTGGCATGCTGGCTGAACGTATTCTTCAATGGCGTATTCGCCATTTCATTTTTTGTGATATCGAAACATTGACGATAAGTAGCCTGTGATAACCGGGAAGCCAGTTTTTGATAGTGCGCAGCTTCGTATGTTTTACCGAAATAAGAAAATAATTCCGCTGCCTGTTGCAGGGTGTTTACAAATTGTAAGGTAAGGATGGAAGAATTTCCATCCATGGCTCCATCGGGTGTGCCGCCGGGAAATGCATTGTTCCAGTCTACAAAGCTCCACCATTTCATAGGGCCGAGCATGTTATGCGCGGTATCGATCCGTTTTTCAAACCAATCCAGCACACCTGCAACCGGCACTAGCATACCGGCTGCGAATGCTGCATCTTCCCGGTGCATCCAGTAATCATGGATCATCGATACCCAGAAAAGAGAAAAAGGTGGTATTACCTGTATGCGGCTGCTGGGATATCTTCCCTGCGTCAATCCTTCCGGCACACGCGAATGATAGAAGTCAAGGATTGCTTTTCGCATCAGCCGGTCATCACCTGTCATGTATAATGAGATCAATGATTGAATGCGTGTATCTCCTTCGTATTGTAATTGTTCATAGTAAGGACAATCATAGTAAGTCTCTCCTGCACAAAGCCGCGCTGTACGCCAGCCGATATCCCATACCTGCTGCAGCGATGCATCGTTGCTGGTAAAGGAGGCTTTCAGCGAAAAAGGATAACCGGTTGCCATTCCATAGAGATCGTTTATGATCAATGGCTGATCCTGTGTAATAATATCCAACTGCAAATAGCGATAGGTGCGCAACCACAAGGGACGGAATTTTCTATTTGCTCCGCCATCGGGATGAAAAATATCAAAGTTACCCTTCATGGTTTTTCCTTCGATATCATTCCTGTTGCCTTTTTGTCCATCTGCTTTATAAAGCGCTTCTGCATAAGTAAGTGTTATGGATGCATCTTTTCCCTGGCTGGTAATGAGTTCAGGATAAGCTACTGTATTGAATTGTTGATCAAGTAAGATGCTGGTAGTTGTATGAGGCGGGATCGTGAGTGGTTGTTGTCCTTTCAGAAAATCAGTGGGCACCTGTATGCCGGATGTTGTTCTTACCATCCCGATGCGTTGCAGATCTTCGTGCATCAGGGGAATGCTGCGTGGTGCAAGCGACCATAAGTTATCAGACCCGTAACCTACTGGTACCGGTCCCGCAATTTTGTGCGCGGGCAACCAGTTGGTCGTATCGCTATAGCCGGGTTGTTCCCAATTCCATGGATATAAAGCGGCATCTATTTCATCACCGGGACCTACGACCATGTAGGTATGTAAACGCGGGCCGTTATCGACCGAACAGGGTTTGTAGGAAAGATCATGCAACACTTTCCATCCATTGCTGGTATTGATTATTTTTTCTGCTTCTGTATCGCCCTGCATTACAAAAGCCGTTTGATTGGACACCTGTGCTACCGGTGCATATATACCCATGTTCCAGACAAGGGCCGCAACGACGTTGGTGCCTGTTTGCAGGTAAGGGGCCAGGTCAATCGTTTCGAAATACCAGTTGTAGAGATCACCGCGGGCGGGACCATTGGCGATGGCTTTTCCATTGACGAATAAACGATAACGGTTGTCGGCCGATACATGTATGATAAATGTTGAGGGTGTATGATCAAGCTGAAATGCTTTGCGGAAATGATAAACGCCATAATCACGTTGCGGAGCATTGGGACAACTGATCCATGCCGATGACCATTCGCCGGATAGCAACGATGGATTTATCGACTGCGCAAAAACAGATATGGGAAGCAAAATTGAAAAGAAGAGTTTCCTGATCATAGCAAGCGGGTTGTCTAAGTAAGATAATCATTTCTCCGTGGCCCTCTGTGTCTCCTCTGTGGTCCTCTGCGTATAATTCCTTTAAGACTAATTCTATTCATAGGTTCTATGAATGGCTTTAATCCGATAGCTTACTACATGAGTTATACGCAGAGGACCACAGAGGGCCACGGAGGTTTTGAGATTATTTCAATGCGAATGCGATATACCAGCCACCCGGCTTTTTTCCTCTCGCTCCGCCGGCTGCTATGACTATATATTGTTTGCCATTGACTTCATAGGTAGCCGGTGTTGCAAAGCCCCCGGCAGGAAGCTGGTATTCCCAGACCTGCTTACCTGTTTTCTTATCAAACGCACGGATGCGTTCGTCCCTGGTAGAAGCAATAAAGATCAGTCCACCGGCTGTTACCAACGGGCCGCCATAACTTTCAGTGCCTGTAACAGGAATACCTTTTTTCGTCAGCTCCGGAAATTCTCCCAATGGTACTGTCCATAGATAATCGCCGGTATTCAGATCGATCGCATTCAGTGTGCCCCACGGTGGCTTTATTGCATTGTATCCATCCTGGTCGGTAAATTTTCTCCAGACCTTGTTTGTATAGAGTGGCTGATACGGAAATTCTTTTTGTACTGTAATCGTATCGGCATTACTATGTTCATTGATCTCCGCAGTTGGCTTCGGTTCTTTGCCAAGTAAGTAACGTGTTATCGCCTTCCTGTCTTTCTCCGGTAATTGCTGAAAAGAAGGCATTCTGCCACTTCCTGTTTTGATCAGGTTCATGATATCATCCTGTGAACGTTTGCTCCCGATGCCCAACAGGCTGGGAAATATATCCCCGCTTCCTTTTCTATCCATACCATGACAAGCCGCGCAACTTCTCATGTATAATCCATTACCATGGGTCATTGAAGCAATTTCCCTGTTGCGTGTTTCCTGGTCGATCATCTGTAACTCCCATGCATCCTGGTTGGCATTCTGATATAATATCCCATCCGGGTCAATCGCATTACCACCCCATTCTGCACCACCGCTGTATCCCAGCAATAAGGTGCCGGATGTATTGGGCGGCATGAATTTATTGGCAGGCTGCGGAAATGATGCCAGCCTTGCTTTTGCATAGGCATGCGCTTCTGCTGATATGTCGGTAATATCATCTTCCGAAGCAATGACCTGCCTGGTGAATGGCAATGGTTTTACCGGGAATTTTTGTGTGACGAATGGATGTTCGCCCGGCAACCCGTTTACCGGTACTGCTTTTTCTTCTACAGGAAATAAAGAAATACCACTATCGCGATCGAGCACATAGACAAATCCATCTTTGGTGGATTGAACAACCACATCCACCATTTTACCATCATGCTTAATAGTAACGAGGTTCGGCGGGCAGGGAATATCCCGGTCCCAGAGATCATGATGAATCGTTTGAAAATACCATTTCATTTTACCGGTCTCTGCATCCAGCGCCATAATGCAATTGGCAAACAGGTTGCTGCCTTCACGATCACCACCATAAAAATCGGAAGAAGGCGAACCTGTACCAAAATAAACAGTACCGCGTTTTTCATCCACTACCAATCCGCTCCAGTTATTGGCTGCACCAATTTTTTTATACGCATCTTTTGGCCAGGTATCATAACCAAACTCGCCCGGTTGCGGTATGGTATGAAATACCCATTTTAATTTACCGGTGATAACATCAAAGCCACGCACATGACCCGGCGCTGCATCGCCGCTTTCCGTTACACTCGAACCGATGACCAATGTATTTTTATAAATAACACCGGGCGTAGTAGCTGTTACCGAAAGATCATTCACTTCATGACCCAGGTTGGCAGCCAGTCCTTCATGCAGGTCTACTTTTCCATTTGTGCCGAATTGTTTGATGAGTTCCCCTGTCTTTGCATTAAGAGCATACAGGAAAGCGCCTGCCGAATAGAGTATCCGTTTATCATTTCCCTGTTCCCAATAGATGACACCACGGTTGGTATTGAAACGTTGCTGATCCTTGACCGGTTCAAATTTCCATTGTTGCTTGCCGGTCGCTGCATCCAATGCAAAAATGTTCAATGAAGAAGTAGTGCCATATAAAATGCCATTGACAATGATTGGCTGGCATTGTATTTCCCTTGGCGGACCAGCCTGTTCCCCCCTGGCATCATAAGTCCAGGCCACCTGCAATTGAGCAACATTCTCAGTTGTTACCTGTGATAATGGGGAATAACGGTTACCGGCTTTGTTACCGCCATATACCGGCCAGTTTTTTCCTGTTTGAAAATCGATAGCAGGCGTATCGGTACAACCTGCGAATACTATCGATCCAATTACAAGTAGAATAAAAACACGTCTCATGCCCGACCAATTTTTTAAGTCTATCCTTCTGTTTTACCGGTTTCTTTAATCGCTATGATGGTGATGATAGCAGAAAGAAAAAGAGAGCCTGCCATAAATATATAAGAAGCGCCAAACCCGCCTGTACTTCCATTCAGGTAACCCACCAGGTAAGAGCCGGCAAAAGAACCCAATGCACCCAGGCTATTGATCAATGCGATAGCACCACCCGAAACATTTTTTGGAAGGATCTCCGTGATGATCGCAAAGAAAGGCCCATACGGTGCATACATAGCGCCACCGGCAATAACAAGTAATACAAACGATAACCAGAAGTTGCTGGTGCCAACCATATAGGAACTATAAACAGCAATAGCGCCGATGAGTAAGAAAGGCCACACGAAAACTTTTCGCTTTAATGTTTTATCGGAAAAATAAGAAGTACTGATCATGGCGATGATAGCCAGCATAAATGGCACAGCAGCCAGCCATCCCGTTTTCACGATATTCATATCCGGCGCTGCATTGATGATCGAAGGCAGCCAGATCACAAAGCCATATACACCAATACTCCATAGTGCATATTGCAGGCATAATAAAATAACTGTTTTGGATCTGAATGCTTCTGCATAATTCTTTACCGGCTTGATCACCGATTGTTCATGATGCAGTTTATCTTCCAGTTCCTGCTTTTCCGATTCAGTCAGCCATTTGGCATTGGCAGGAACATCGTCTACCAGTTTCCACCAGAAGAAGGCCCAGATGATGGCAGGCAATCCTTCATAGATAAACATCCAGCGCCAGCCTACCGATTTTATGAGGTAACCGGATAAGACCGACATCCAGAGTAAGGTGGCGGGATTGCCAAGAATTAAAAAAGTATTGGCACGTGAGCGTTCGGATTTGGTGAACCACCTGCTTAAAAATACGAGCATGGATGGCATGACGGCGCTTTCCACCACACCGAGCATAAAACGGATAACGATGAGCGCGTCGATATTACTGATCATACCCGTTGCCATAGCGAGTGCACCCCATAGTATCAGCGACCAGAAGATTAGTTTTTTCGCGCTGCGGTTCGCTGCATATAAAGCGCCTGGTATCTGGAAGAAGAAATAACCGAGGAAGAATAAAGATCCCAGCAAAGAAGATACAGAGGCAGTGATGTTGAGGTCTTTTGCCATGCCGCCTGCCGCAGCAAAACCAAAATTGGCGCGGTCAAGATAGGCAAGACTATAGGTGATAAAGGCAATAGGGATCAACCGGTACCAACGTTGCCTGGCAATCGTATCTGCCATAGTAGAGGAATGGTTTTATTTATTGATGAATGTATTAAGGGGAAGTAGCGAGTGGTGAGTGGGAATGATCTCACCTGTCACTTGCCACTCCCTACTCTCTTTTCTTATTGCTGATCGCCTGCATCAATCCGCGCATATAACCAAAAGCATATAAAGATCCGATATTGCTATAGCCTGCGTGATCGTTGCTGTCGCCAGCCATAGTGGGCACATGATCGGGGCGGATCGGACCTTTGAAGCCGATATCGTAATAGGCTTTCATGGCTGCATACATATCGATCTGTCCTTCGTCGTGAAATGTTTCGGTGAATTTGGTACTTGGTTTATTTCCGCTGAGGTCCTGTACATTCCTGAAATGAACGAAATGGATCAACCCGCGTTTGCCAAAATCTTTTACGACAGTGGGTATATCTGCGCCCATCAATGAAAAATTTCCCTGGCACATGGTGATGCCGTTGCTCGGGCTTTTCACGATATCCGTCATGCGTTTAAAATTTTCTACGCTGGTCATGATACGGGAGATGCCTTTGATACTATCCACCTGCGGATCATCGGGGTGCATGGCCAGTTTCATTCCTATCTTTTCCGCTTCGGGAATAACGGCTTTTAAAAAGTATTCGAGGTTTTTCCAGAGTGCTTCCTTCGACACTTCACCATATTCCGTTACAGGAAGATTTTTTACATCTTCATAATCGAATGCAGTTACCAGTGCGCCGCCGCGACCAGGTCTATCCATCTGTGTGCGGTACCAACTGATCACCGGCATCCAGTTGTAGCAGATCACATCGATACCGCCGTATTGTTTCAGGTTTTTCATGAATGTGATGAAGTTGGCGATCTCTTCATCTTTCCCCGCGAGACCTAGTTTTGTTTTTGTACCCAATGAAGCAGGTCCTTCGATCACGTTCAATTTCAATCCGACTTTTTCCCAGGCTTGTTTATTGGCGGTAATAACATTGGGATCCCAGGGATTGGCATTGGATGATCCACCGATGGAAGGATTGATGCCACCTACAGCGCCGAATACTTCGAGTTGTTTCATAAATGCGATCCGTCGTTCAT
>CAMLGR010000113.1 GCA_946479615.1 uncultured Bacteroidota bacterium
CCGGATCGTAAATGGTGATGTGCCGGAAAACCTGAAATCAAAAGTTATCTATGCACTGGATATGGGTCTGCTGATCGCTGGTGCGAAATATAAAGGAGAATTCGAAGAAAGATTGAAATCAGTGGTGAAGGAAGTAAGCGGCAGCGACGGTGAGATCATCTTATTCATCGATGAAATTCATACCCTTGTAGGAGCCGGTGGTGGTGAAGGTGCTATGGATGCAGCTAATATTTTAAAACCTGCACTGGCCCGTGGTGAACTCAGGGCTGTCGGTGCGACTACCCTGAATGAATATCAGAAATTCTTTGAAAAAGATAAAGCGCTCGAAAGACGTTTTCAGAAAGTAATGATCGATGAGCCTGGTATGGAAGATGCAATTTCCATATTGCGGGGATTAAAGGACCGCTATGAAACGCACCACCATGTAAGAATAAAAGATGAAGCGATCATCGCCGCGGTGGAATTATCCAGCCGTTATATAACAGATCGTTTCCTGCCCGATAAAGCGATCGACCTGATCGATGAAAGCGCTGCCAAGCTGAGATTGGAAATGAACTCCATGCCTGAAGAACTCGATACATTGGAAAGACAGATCAGGCAACTCGAGATCGAACGTGAAGCGATCAAGCGTGAGAACGATGAAGTGAAGTTAAAAGAACTGAATACCGAGATCGCTAACCTTTCCGTGGAAAGAGATACGCTGAAAGCAAAATGGAAACAGGAAAAAGAACTGGTGGATAAAGTACAGAATGGAAAAGCAGAGATAGAAAACCTGAAGCAATTGGCGGAACGTGCCGAAAGGGAAGGTGATTATGGAAAAGTTGCCGAGATCCGGTATGGTAAAATAAAGGAGCAGGAAGAACTCATCCGGCAATTGACAACACAACTGCACGACAGTAGCGAAAAGCGCTTGTTGAAAGAAGAAGTCGATGCAGAAGATATCGCAGAAAGCGTGGCAAAGATGACAGGTATTCCTGTAACAAAAATGTTGCAGAGTGATAAAGAGAAATTACTCAACCTGGAATCGCACCTGCATCAGCGGGTAGTGGGACAGGACGAAGCTATCACTGCGGTGGCCGATGCGATCCGTCGCAGCCGTGCCGGATTACAGGATCCTAAAAAACCGATCGGTTCTTTTATATTCCTCGGTACAACCGGTGTAGGTAAAACGGAATTGGCAAAAGCGCTGGCCGAATATCTTTTCGATGATGAAAGTATGATGACGAGGATCGACATGAGTGAGTACCAGGAAAAACATACTGTCAGCCGCCTGGTAGGTGCGCCTCCCGGATATGTGGGATATGATGAAGGCGGCCAGTTGACAGAAGCTGTGCGCCGCAAACCTTATAGTGTGGTGCTGCTGGATGAAATTGAAAAAGCGCATCCTGATGTATGGAATGTGTTATTACAGGTATTGGATGATGGAAGGCTGACGGATAATAAAGGCCGCGTGGTGAATTTCAAGAACACCATCATCATTATGACAAGCAATATCGGTAGTCATATCATTCAGGATGCTTTTGATGGAGTAACGGAAAAGACAGTGGATGATTCTACTGAAAAAGCAAAAGTGGAAGTCATGAACTTGTTGCGCCAGACCATTCGTCCTGAATTTCTGAACCGAGTGGATGAGATTATCATGTTCAGGCCATTGATGAGAAAAGAGATCACCGGTATTGTGAGAATACAACTGGATAACCTGAAAAAGCTGGTAGCGCAAAGCGGGATCTATTTACAGTTCAGCGATTATGCACTGGAATATTTAGGTGAGCAGGGTTTTGATCCGCAGTTTGGAGCACGTCCGTTGAAAAGGCTGATCCAAAAAGAAATCGTGAACCAGCTCAGCAAACGGATACTGGCAGGAGACATTGATAAAACACATCCTGTGCTGGTAGATGTATTTGATAATACCGTCGTGTTCAGAAATGATGTGCATACACAACCGGGGGAGAATGGAAAAGAAAAAAGGAAGAAAGCTACTTCGTAGAACGAACAGAATGAATAGAAAACCCTGGCGCAAGCCGGGGTTTTTTTATGAGTAAGGCAAAAGCATGTCATCACAAATTGTGATGACATATTAACGCCATATTCTTCAGGAAAAAAGCAGTAAAAACTGTTTAAAACACCTTTTTCAGGAATTTATTGCAAGGTATTTTACATGCTCACAAAAAAATAAAATATGAAACCAATAATTATCCAGGAAAAGATTTATGAGGTCCGTGGTCAACGGGTAATGCTTGATTTTGATCTTGCGGAATTGTACGAAGTTGAAACAAGGGCGCTCAACCAGGCAATCAAACGAAACAAAGATAGTTTCCCGCGCGACTTTATGTTTCGCCTTACTGCCAAAGAATGGAAAACTATGTCATCACAAATTGTGATGACATCCCTTTCCAAAAGACCCAAGGCAGCATTGCCTTATGTTTTTACCGAACATGGTGTTACTATGCTGGCAAGTGTACTGAAAAGCCTTAAGGCCAGGAAAATGAATATTGCCATCGTTAGGGCTTTTATTGCATTCCGAAAGATCATCGGGCATCATAGCAGGATACTCAAAGAATTAAGAGAAGTAAAAGACAGGTTGGGGGTACACGATGAACAGTTGAATCATATTTACGCAGCCATCGAGGGGCTGTTCAATCATAAAGCACAGGAAAAGAAATGGGAGGAGAGAGAACGCATCGGGTTTAAAAAATGAAGTTGCATTAAAAATATGTCATCACAAATTGTGATGACATACTTTTAACTAGCCCTAACCTGATACCTTCTTACCTTTATATCCTGTTCAAGAAATCATTTTCATATAGCATGAGCCAACTTCCCGATATTACTACACGGAAAAATATAGAAGCATTCATCGCCCGGTTTTATGAAAAAGTAAAAGTCGATCCTGTTATCGGTTTTATTTTTACGGAAGTGGTCAATATGGATTGGGAACATCATATACCCGTGATCGTCGATTTCTGGGAAACCATCCTGCTCGACAATCCGGTGTATAAGAAAAATGCCATGGAAGTGCACTATGCGCTGAACCGGAAAGTACCCCTGCAAAAGGAGCACTTCGACCGCTGGCTACTCCTGTTCGGGCAAACCATCGATGAACTCTACCAGGGCAAAACCGCCGAAATGGCGAAAACCCGGGCCCATTCCATTGCCGGTTTAATGCAGTTTAAAATGCAAAAATCGTAGCTTATCAATTCATTCTTGCTAATCGATATCACCTGACCATGTTTTCAACCATGGATGGACGAATTGTTCGCGATCAATAAATGAAATATACAATACACCTGCCGGGCCACAACATCTTTCCACTGCATATACTATTTTCCCTAACTTCACGTTAAGAAGGTCAAATTGATGCCTCCCTGTTGAAACATTATTGTTTTATCTTATGAACCAACCAGTACTATCGCCGGTTACCGGCCGCCCTCACTCCTTTATTACCAAACTCGTTTCAGGATCTGTGTTTTTTGCCGGAATTGCATTCCTGGCTTTATTGGCCTGCAATGATTCGGGAAAAGCTTCGCCCGTAGCAGCCGCTGCCACCGATACACTGCCTGTCGGGAAAAAACCGCTGACCGATTCAGCCATGAACGTGCTGCACGACAGCATCATGGTACATATTACCAATGGGGATACTTCCGGTAAATGGCCCGTAAAAACGGATTATCCTTTACCCGGCTCCATTCTTCCTTTTAAAAGGATCGTTTCTTATTATGGCAACCTGTATTCCAAACAAATGGGAATCCTGGGAGAACTTCCGCCGGCCCAGATGCTGGAAAAGCTGAAGGGAGAGATCGCCAAATGGCAGAAAGCCGACACCACTATCGAAGTGATCCCGGCCCTGCACTATATTGCTGTAACCGCCCAGGGAAGCCCGGGTAAAGGCAATACTTATCGCGCCCGGATGCCTTTTAAACAAATCGATTCCATTCTGGGAATGGCCGCAAAGATCAACGCGATCGTATTCCTGGATATCCAGGTGGGGCATAGCACCCTGCAAAGCGAGATCCCGGCCCTCGAAAAATACCTGGCCATGCCGAATGTTCACCTCGGCATCGACCCTGAATTTTCGATGAAAGGCGGCCAGGCTCCCGGTAAAGTCATTGGTACATTCGATGCTGCTGATATCAATTATGCCGCTGATTACCTGACCAAACTGGTAAAGGACAGCGCGCTTCCTCCCAAGATCCTGATCATACACCGTTTTACAAGAAACATGGTGACCAACTACAAGCAAATAAAGCTCAGACCCGAAGTGCAGGTAGTTATGGATATGGATGGATGGGGTGGACCAACACTGAAAAGAAGTTCGTATACTCAATACATCTATAAAGAACCTGTTCAATACACAGGCTTCAAACTCTTCTACAAGAACGATATCAAGAATAATAACAAGATGATGACACCGGAAGATGTGCTGGCACTCAAGCCACAGCCGGTGTATATACAATATCAGTAAGACAGGAGTAAGAGGTTTAAATTAAGAATTATGAATGGAGAATTATGAATGGCGCGTAATTGTAGTTATTTCTTAACTCTTACACTCATTCATAATTCTTAATTCATAATTTAAAAATTTCCCTTCTTAATTTTTCTCTTCCTTCTTCGGCTTCAGGTATTTATCTAAAAACTCCAACGTTTTCTTTGAAGTAGTGATCTGGTTCTCTTTTTTCTGGAACCCATGACCTTCGTTGGGGAACACGATATACTCGACGGGTATTCCATTTTTCTTAACGCCTGCCACGATCTCATCGCTTTCAACAGGCAGCACACGCACATCATTGCTGCCCTGGAAGACAAGCAGCGGTTTTGTTATTTTCTGATAGTTATACAAAGGCGATGCTTCTTTGAGGTGAACACTGTCAGCTGTGTTGGGATCGCCCAGCTCATCATACAAAGCTTTGCGTGACGCTTCCCAATAAGCGGGAATGCTACGCAATGTACGCAGCCAGTTGGCCACTCCAAAAAGATCAACGCCAGCTTTAAATTCATCAGGATACTTGCAAAGCGCATTCAATACCATGCACCCGCCATAACTGCCGCCTTCGATACCGATCGCATTGCTGTCAATGTATTCATGCTGTGCCAGCCATTTTTTGCCCCAGATACAATCTTTCAGATCGCCATTGCCATGATCTTTATTATCCATTTTATAAAATGTCTTGCCATAGCCACTGCTGCCGCGGTTATTGATCGCCAAAATAGCATAACCATGATTCACGAGGTACTGGATCGCATTGCTGAATACAGCAGTGCTTTGTCCGCCAGGTCCGCCATGCACCCATACAAGCGCTCCTGCTTTATTATTTTTATCGGCCTGCAATGGCTTGTAATAAATAGCCGGTATTTCTACATCGTCAAAAGATTTGAAACGGACGATCTCACCTTTCGCCAAATCATTTTCATCGATCGCTTTATTAAGCGTGGTAGTCAACTGTTTCAGCTCTTTCTTTTCGATATTATAAGAAAAAAGGTTAGAAGGACTGGTAGTGCTGCCAATAGTAAGCAGGAGATTTTTTTCTGATGGGGAAATGCTGATCCGTGATACGCTCATGTCCTTAATGCCTGGCAGATCGACAGGCTGGTTGCTGGCATGATCAAATAATATCACTTTGCTTTGCGCATCTTCGTTGATGGAAACAGAGTGATATTTTTCATTCTCGCTAAGCGTCATTCCTGTTACATCCCACTTGCTTTCATAGAATTTATCGCCTTTGCCGGTATTGATATTGTATTTAACAATATAGGCAAATTCACTGTTGTCATTGGTGGTATAATAAAAAATGCTGTCGTTCTTTTCAAACACGGAGCCGCTCCAGTTGGCTTCATTATCATTGCTGATGCGTTTCAGGCTCTTTGACTGGCGATCATAAATATACAGGTCGCTTTTATCTGTCGTGATCGATTTGCTCAATGCGATATAACGTTCTGTGCTGCTGATCGCATCGATGCTATAGGCTGAATCATTCTGGAAAAGCAAACTGGCTTTCCAGGTGGCCGTATCTAGCTTCCAGGTATCGAAGAATTTAGGATTGCGTTTATTGCTGCTGACATAGAGGAACGCTTTATCCTTGCTCCAGCCTTCAAAACTATTGGCGCTTCCGGGCCAGGGAGTAATATCTTTTCCGGCTGTATCGCCTTTGGAAGAGAGGAACAGGTGGTTATTTTCATTTCCACCCTGGTCGGCAGAGTAGATGAACTGTTCTCTTCCCGGCAGGTAATTTATGCCATAGGTGGATTCTTTTTTCGAAGTGGTCATTGCCTGCTGTGTAGTATCGGCGATCGTTAATTCATATGCATTGATGATACCGGTGCTGTTGGAATTGATAAGGACCTTTGTGTCGTCTTTGTTGAATCCAACGCCGGAAACGCCGATATTATCCATCAATTGTTCAACACTGTATTGTTTGGGAATACGCGCCTGTTCTTTTTTTTCATCACAAGCGGTTAATAGCACAGTGACTGCGCCAACAAAAAGCAATAATTTATACATGTAAAGTGTTTTGGATAAGGAATGTACGAAAGCTCCCTGTCCGGGCAAAAACAATTTGGATGAACGGAATTGGATCGTGTTTAGCTGGGAATTAAAGAATAAATTGCTTAAAAAAGGGAGGTGATATGGCTAAAAAAGAATCATTCACTATCAATGGTGAACAATTGCTGAAAAAAGTAAAGGAACTGATAGCAGAAGGAAATGTAACCAAGATCACTATTAAAGATAAAACAGGTAAAGAGCTGATGTCTTTCCCCGTAACGATCGGCGTGGTAGGAGTTGTGTTTGCACCTATACTCGCTGCTGTTGGTGCATTAGCAGCCCTGGTAGGCGAATGTACGATTGCTGTTGAAAGGGAAGAATAGACAGGGGATCCATCAATCAGCGTTCCTGTATATATTTTTAGTCCGGAGAAAACTTCATATTTCAGCCGTTATTTCTTGTTATCCTTGTTCTGTTTTGCTCGTTTCCCAAAATACAAGCAAGGTTTTTTATTTCTCTTGTACTAATTTCGCCAACTCAAACAGGTTTATCTTTATCAGCGTATGAGGAATGAATTGCTGCAGCAACTGGCAGCTGCACTGGAGGGCGAATTTTACTTTGATACTACCATGCGTACCCTGTACGCCACGGATGCTTCGGCTTACCGTGAAATGCCGCTGGCAGTGGCGTTGCCTGCCAATATAAGCGATATCAAAAAGCTGATCTCTTTTGCCCGCACCCATGCCACTTCATTGATACCACGTACCGCAGGCACATCCCTGGCAGGGCAGGTCGTAGGAAACGGCATTGTGGTGGATGTCTCCAAAACATTTACTAAAATACTCGAGTTAAATACCACGGAACACTGGGTGCGTGTAGAGCCGGGCGTGATCCGTGACGAACTGAATCTTTTTCTCAAACCACATGGTCTTTTCTTCGGACCGGAAACATCTACCGCTAACCGTGCGATGATCGGCGGTATGGTAGGCAACAATAGTTGCGGCTCCAATTCGATCGTTTACCGCAGTACACGCGAACACTTGTTAGAAGTAAAAGCAATATTGAGTGATGGAAGCGAAGCCAGCTTTGGAGTAACAGGGCTGGATGAATTTCACCGGAAATGTGAGGGCACTACACTGGAAGCATCGATCTATAAACAGGTGCGCAGCTTGTTGAGCCAGTACGATAACCAGGTGGAGATCCGTAAAGAATTTCCCAAACAATCCATTGAAAGAAGAAATACCGGTTACGCAGTCGATGTATTACTGGAAATGGCGCCCTTTACTGCAGGCGGTCCTGATTTTAATTTCTGTTCCCTGATGGCCGGTTCGGAAGGCACACTGGCTTTCCTGACAGAAATTAAATTGAATGTGGTGCCATTGCCGCCAAAGGAAACAGGATTGCTTTGCGTACATTTTAATTCCATTGACGAATCATTACGGGCCAACCTGATCGCTGTAAAGCATTCTATCAGTGCCAGTGAACTGATCGATCATTATATACTCGAATGCACCAAGTCAAATATCGAACAATTAAAAAACCGTTTTTTTGTACAGGGTGATCCGGGTGCTATCCTTGTAATAGAATTTGCCAGGTCCACCCGTGAAGAAGTGATTGCTGCCGCACAGCGCTGCGAAACAGAAATGAGAGCGGCAGGATTAGGATATCATTTTCCTTTGCTATTCGGCGCCGATACCAAAAAGATATGGTCATTGCGCAAAGCAGGACTGGGATTGTTAGGAAATTTACCAGGTGATGAAAAAGCAGTGCCGGTCATTGAAGATACCGCTGTAGATGTAACCGATCTCCCTTCTTATATCCGTGATTTTAACGAGATACTTAAGAAATATGGATTGTACTCCGTGCATTATGCCCATGCGGGTTCTGGAGAAATACATTTACGCCCCATCATCAATTTAAAAACGGAAGATGGTAACCGGTTGTTCCGCACCATTGCGGAAGAGATCGCCACACTGGTAAAAAGATACAATGGTTCATTGAGTGGTGAACATGGAGACGGACGTTTGCGCGGAGAATTTATCCGGCAAATGGTGGGAGAGAAAAATTACGCGCTGTTAAAGGAGATCAAGAAAGCCTGGGACCCCAACAACATTTTTAATCCTAATAAAATTGTTGATACGCCACCGATGAATACGATGCTTCGTTACACACCGGGGCAAACAACACCTGCTTTCAAAACTGTTTTTCGTTATCATAACCAGGATGTATTGCAACATGCCGAACAATGTAACGGAAGCGGAGATTGCCGGAAAACGCATTTAAGCGGGGGTACCATGTGCCCTTCTTATATGGCAACACGCAATGAGAAAGATACGACCAGGGCAAGGGCCAATATCCTGCGTGAATTCTTAACGCATTCGGATAAGATCAACCGGTTTGATCATAAAGAGATCTATGAGGTCATGGACCTTTGCCTGAGTTGCAAAGGATGTAAATCGGAATGCCCCAGTAATGTGGATGTAGCGAAATTAAAAGCAGAATTCTTACAACATTATTACGATGCGAATGGAGTGCCTTTTCGTTCCAGACTGATCGCCTGGTTCAGTAAATCCTCTGCATTGGGATCCATCTGGCCAGGGATGTACAATTTTGTAATGACCAATCCTACTGTCAGCAAACTTGTCAAACGGATGTCCGGCTTTGCAGTGGAAAGATCGATGCCTTCTTTATACAAAACGACTTTAAAGAAATGGTATCACAAAAAGAACCATCCGGCGAAAACGCAAGGCGCAAGAAGGGTATACCTGTTTTGCGATGAATTTACCAACTTCAACGATACGGAGATTGGCATCAAAGCCATTCAATTGCTGCAAAAACTGGGGTATGAAGTACTCATTCCCGAACATATCGAGAGTGGCAGGGCCTGGTTATCGAAAGGATTATTGCGCAGCGCTAAAAAGATCGCCAATAAAAACATAGCCCTCTTGCATCCTGTCATCAGTGCGGATACTCCCTTGATAGGAATTGAACCATCGGCTATTCTTACCTTCCGCGATGAATACATCGATCTTGCAGATGATGATAAACTGGAAGCTGCCCGCGAATTGTCGAAACATGTATTTCTTATCGATGAATTTATTGCATCGGAAATTGAAAAGGGACATATTTCGGCCGATTCATTTACAAAAGAAAAGCGATCTGTAAAATTACATGGGCATTGCCAGCAAAAAGCATTGTCATCAGTAGCGCCTTCTGTTAAAATATTATCATTGCCTGAAAATTATACCGTCGAAACCATTCCCAGTGGTTGTTGTGGTATGGCAGGAAGTTTTGGTTATGAAAAGGAACATTATGAACTCTCTATGAAAGTAGGAGAGATGGTATTATTTCCTGCTGTTCGTTCTGCAGCAGAGCAAACCATTATTGCAGCACCAGGCACCAGTTGCCGTCACCAGGTAAAAGATGGAACCGGCCGTAAGGCAAAACACCCGGTGGAGATTCTTTACGAAGCATTGGAGAAGTAGAGAGTAGGGAAGCAGAGGATTAAGGATTAGGAATTATGAATGTAGAATTATGAATGTAAACACAGCATAGTTTAAATTAGCCATCCAGTACATTCATAATTCTACATTCATAATTCCTAATCCTCCCTGCCCTTATCCAGGCACTATCAACCCATGCGGATACCCGTATCAGGCAGCCGTTATTTTAATAAGTGTTACCCTGTAATGAGAGGGGATCCTTTCACTTAATTCCTTAAAAAACAAAGGAAAACGGAATCCGGCCAAATCATGATCCCGTTAATTCTTATATAACAAATACGATTATATTATTCGGTTTATATAAATGATTTTGGCTGGTTTAAGAGGTAGAAAAATTACCCCGGACTTAATTCCGGGGTTTTTTATTACCGGAACTTATGTTCGTCATCAGAACAGAAATTTTCCTGCCTGTACCTTATTACGTAGTATCTTCCCTTTGTTACAAAATCAAACATTATGCACCTTAGGCATGTCACCTGTCTGCTGACCATTTTTTCCTGTTTATTAGTTTTTACACAATCTACGCTTGCGCAGGATAGCGCACTTGTTATTCCTTTATGGCCGAACGGGGCACCTGGTTTTGAAAATCGCCGCAACGAACCCGAGCAGGCGAAAGACTGGTGGGTAAAGAATATTCATAATCCTTCCATCACCGTATTCTTTCCACCAAAAGAAAAAGCAAATGGTACGGCTGTGGTGATTTGTCCGGGCGGCGGTCATCGTGAACTGGTATATACTGCTGAAGGAGTTGATGCAGCTCGTTTTTTTAATAACCTTGGCGTAACAGCGATCGTATTAAAATACCGGTTGTTCCGGGAAGAGAATTCACCGTATACAATGGAGCATACAAAAGCAGATGCATTTCGTGCAATGCGACTGGTGCATAGTCGTGCGGCTGAATGGAAGATCGATACAAGCCGTTTAGGTATCATGGGATTTTCTGCCGGTGGTGAAGTGGTAGCCTGGGTAGCTTACGATGAAGGAAAAGGAAATGCGGCTGCCAAAGATCCCGTAGAACGATTTTCTTCGAAGCCATCTTTTCAAATATTGATCTATCCCGGTCCATTGGGGGTACCTCCTGCTGTTCCTGCGAATGCACCACCTGCTTTTTTATTAGCAGCCAATGATGATGCCTGTTGTTCGGTGCCGGTCGTGCAGTTACTTCAAAAATACAGGGATGCTAAAGTGCCGGTGGAAGTGCATTTGTATAACCAGGCAGGACATGGATTCAATATGGGAAACCGTTCCTCACTCAATTCGATCAGAACATGGCCACAACGGTTAGCCGACTGGTTAAAAGATAATAACTGGTTAGGTAAATAATAAAATACCGATTGAGCGGAAGAGATACTAATAGTTAGTTACAATAGAACACGGATTCCACGGATAAAAAGAATTGATTGTTCGATCAAAGCTTTCTCATTCCTTATTTTTTATCCAAAAAAATCATTAAAAATGCCGGTCGCCATGCAGCCGTATGACCTTAATAATTGTCAATAAGTTTTAGCAACCCGTATTCCTGTTTTACATGATAATCACCGGTATAGGTGAGTTGCCAGAATGCCAATCCCGATATCTTTACAGG
Source organism: uncultured Bacteroidota bacterium (assembly GCA_946479615.1). The sequence continues at coordinate 11,567 of CAMLGR010000113.1, forward strand.
GTAACAAGACGTATAAAGGATTTCAGTGATTTTGCCAAAGACATGTGAAAAAGTCATTGAAACTACCTGAAAGTAGTACCCGAAAGCTGTTAATAAATTATTTTAATTCGAACCAATTTTTCCGATATTTTTAGACAATGCAAGATCATTACCACCTTCTTCAAACTATTTACCAGATCGTTAAGAATGACCCGCAACCCGAACATTATGGTTGCCGTCCGCGTGAACTGATCCTTCGCCGGCTGCAGGAATGGTCTGTGATACAACAACAATTACATTTACTCGAACAGGAAGAATTAGTCACCACAGAACAGCAGGATACCCTGGTGATCCGCATTACTGCTGCCGGGTTGGCAACTGCCAAAAAACCCGAGAACATGGTTAAGAACAACCTGTAAGAAAATAATCTCTTTATAAAAAAAGATCCTGTAGTATTAACTGCAGGATCTTTTTTTATATGTGTGTATTCCTATGTGCCTATGATCCTATGTGGTAAAGAAAAACTTACAGTTTTGAAGCTATCTCATAAAAGTAAGGCGTAGTTCACCACATAGGATCATAGGCACATAGGAATACACACATAGGGATGTTTATGGTAATACATCTTTCAGGAATTTTTCTACAATTCCCAACACCTCTTTTTTATAATACACCCCATCGCCATGCCCAGCGCCGGGAATGAATTCCAGCCGGACTTTTAATCCCAGTTTTTTATACGCTGTCATCAACTCTATCGACTGGTTGACCGGCACCTGCACATCCTGGTCGCCATGCACGATCAACAGCGGAGGATCGGTAGCATCCACCTGGAACACCGGGCTGGCTTTACGAGCCATATCCGGTACCTGCTCCACCGGTTTACCTAATAATGCGGACAGGGCGGGTATCCGTACACTCAATCCATGCGGGGTGGATTGTGGAAGAATGGTCATAAAATCAGTCGGGCCATAAAAATCGATGGTAGCCTGCACAGAAGAGCTCTCCTTCGTATAATCGCCCAGGCTGCCTTCCAGGTAAGCATCATTATTCGTAGTGCCCACCAATGCAGCCAGGTGACCTCCTGCCGATGATCCCCAGATAATGATCTTATCAGCACGATAGCCATACTTTTTTGCATTTCCTCTCAGGAAACGGATAGCAGCCTTGATATCATGAACAGGTGCCGGAAATACAGCTTCTCCACTCAGTCGGTAATTGACACTAGCCAGTGCATAACCGGCTGCCAGCAATCCCAACGGGGGAGATTCTTTGGAGCCGGAACTCCAGGCGCCACCATGCACCCAAACAATCAAATATGGATCTTTAACAGCGGCAGGTGTATACAGGTCAAGCAGCAACTGCTTGCCATCTGCATCCGCATACACAATATTCTTTGTGATGATCGTATCCTGCTGGGCCTGTAACAAACCCGAAAGCATACAAAAGAATAGCAGGAGAAAAGATTTGTTTTTCACGTTGGCATTCGTTTATACTAAAGTATCGAATTTTCCAGGGTTCTTACCGACGCGTTTATTTATACATATTTTTCAGGTCCTTTTCAAACAGTGTGAAAGGGTCGTTATAGAATTTTATAAAATCTGCTTCACTGGCCTGGCCCGGGAAAGGTGCATAGAAATGGGTGGGGCTTCGGCTATCATTTCTCCATACGAGTACATATGTCAACTCAAGCCCTTTTGTTTTTAATGCTTTCAGTAAAGTTTCTGTCCACCAGGTAGTATTCGGAATCGATTCCAAACCGGTTTCTGTAAAGGCGGCCAGTTTGCCTTTCTTCTTTGCATAATCAGAAACGATCTTTAGTTTTTTAACACCGGTTTCGATATCGTACCGGTCACGGCCCCAGTCGGCATAATTATCAACGCCCACCATATCCACCCATTGATCACCGGGATAACGTTCGAGATATTCTTCTTCAGTAGTAAACCTGCAATCCGGTGAAAAAGCATAAATGAAATTGTGTACACCCAGGCTATCGCGCAGGTAAGACACGGTAAAGCGCCATAGTGCAGTGAATTCACCGATCGTACAATGACTTCTTCCCCACCAGAACCAATCGCCATCAAATTCATGATAAGGCCGGAAGATCATAGGAGCCAGTGTGCCATTCTTTCCTTTGGAGGATTTGGCAACATCGGCAATCACAGATAATATTTTCTTATACTGCTCGTGATAAGCACCACCGGGAATGATCAGTTTCACAGCAGGAGCCGATACAGAATCCTTCCAGTAAAAACCTCCGGGAGAAGCAGGGTTTATAAAATGCCAGGCCACCGTAGTAACAGCACCGCGATCATAGGTTTCCGATATGGTTTTTATCAATGCGGCTTTTGTTTTCTCAATCTCTGCATCCGGTCTGCCAGATAAGCCGCTGAAATCGGCGCCTATCACAGCAGGATGGGAACCGGTGACTGATTTTACATCCGAACGATCGGCATCGCCATACCAGCCATGACCATATTCCGTTGCATGCTGATGACCAAACAGGATATGATCTTTCGCCAGCTTATGCAAATTCTTGTACAGGGCTTTTGTTTCCTTCGTGGCTTTTGGATCGATTGGTTGAAAAGGATGCTGGGAAAAAGCAGGCTGAATGCCCGCTGCCAGTAACAGGATCGGCCAGTATTTTTTTGAATGCATGAATATTTATTTATACAAAGACGATAATAAGCTATTGTAACAGCCATTTATTTTTTGTGTATGATGGCGGTCCATCCACCACCGGGTTGCATAACGGCAACCAGTTTATCCGAAGCGGATACTCTTTTAACTTCTTTTTTATAATCCGTCGCCTCTTTATCTGCATTGATGCCATCGCTGAAGATCTCTGCTTCATATTCACCGGTTCCTAAAAAAGAAAGATCGATGGTAAGGTTCCGGGCTGTCCAGTTGGTCATAGCGCCGATATACCAGGTCTCCTCTTTTTTACGCGCAAGGGCAGCATATTCACCCACTTTTCCATCGAGTGCAATCGTTTCATCAAATACTGTAGGAACTTTTGCTATAAAATCCGTGCATTCCTGTTCTTTCATATAAACAGTAGGATTATCGGCAAGCATTTGCAGGGGCGCTTCAAACAAAGTGTAGATCGCCATCTGGTGGCAACGTGTACCCTGGCTTACCGGCAATGCATTACTGGGTTTTGCATTGCCTTTGGTGGTATTGCGCATGGCACCGGGTGTATAATCCATCGGTCCTGCCATCATCCTGATAAAAGGGAGACTTACCTCATGTTGTGGTACACGTTCGTCAGCGCTCCATTTACTATACTCCATTCCTCTCACGCCTTCAAAGTTGATCACATTGGGCCAGGTGCGTTGTAATCCCTGTGGTGGAAACATACCATGAAAATCGAGCATCAGGTGATGGCAGGCTGCAATCGCTGCCATTTCATAACAGGAAGCGATCATCTTCTGATCATTACGGTCGAGAAAATCCACCTTAAAACCTTTGATGCCCATATCAGCATATCGTTTGCATAAACCATCGATATCTCTTGACAACGCATACCAGGTACTCCACAGGATAAGGCTTACATTTTTTTGCTGGCTATAGGTAACGAGTTCCTGCAGGTTGATCTCCGGTTTTAATTTGGTAAGATCCCAGTCATCACTCCATCCTTCATCGAGTACTACATATTCGATCTTATTGGCCGAAGCGAAATCGATATAGTATTTATAAGTATCATTATTAATACCGGCCTTGAAATCGACATGGTATACGTTCCAGTTGTTCCACCAGTCCCAGGCTACTTTACCGGGCTTCAGCCAACTGAAATCATTCAGCTTTGTATCGCCGGTTAATTTCTGCACCATGTCATTATTCAATAGATCCTTATCCTGTTCACTGATCACAATAGCTCTCCAGGGAAAATCTTTGGTGCCATTCACCTGCGCGATGTAATCCGCCCTTTTGGTAGCCATATAGTTGATCCTGTT
>CAMLGR010000114.1 GCA_946479615.1 uncultured Bacteroidota bacterium
CCAGGGCTGGTCCGTGCGGGCGCCGGCAATAAAAGGTATAAGCACACAGCCGCACAATAAGATTCGCAGAAATTTTGGCATAGCAGTCAACATTAAGGTCTCTCTGAAATTTGCAATGACCCGTAAGGTAAGAGGGGGATAAAAAAAACAGGGTAGGCGAATGTTTCAGAAAAGGGTGTCAAATGTTATGACTGGCTGTATAAGATTGATAATCAATAGTAAATTAAAAATAAGGAATGAGAAAGTGGAGGAAAACTACTTTCTCATTCCTTATTTTCTATTCCTTATTTCTTATTTGCTTGCCTGGTATCGCGAAGGAATCACTCCAAATTCTTCCTTGAAGTATTTACTGAAGAGCTTGGGATTGTTGTATCCTACTTCGTAGGCAACTTCGGCAACGGTATGCTGGCCTTTCTGAAGCAATTGTGCCGCCCGTTTAAGGCGCATGATCCTGATAAACTCGATGGGTGTTTTGCCCGTGATCGATAAGATCTTTTTATACAGAGATACCCGGCTCATAAAAAGTTCGCGGCTAAGGTCTTCCACACTGAATTCCGGGTTGTTCATATTTTTTTCTACCGATTCAAAAGCCCGTTTCATGAATTCTTCATCCACCGGTGTTACTGTAACTTCAGCCGGGCTGATCTCGATTTGTTGCTGAAATTTCTTATGCAATTGCTCCTGCAACTGCAGCATATTGCGGATGCGGGAAGCCAGGATCTCAAACGTAAAGGGTTTTGATACATAATCATTCACCCCTGCTTTGAATCCCTCCAGTTCGGTCTCTTCATTGTTCATCGCCGTAAGCAGTATGACCGGAATATGCGAAGTCCGGGGATCTGTCTTGAGTTTTTTTACCAGGTGAATACCATCCAGTACCGGCATCATCACATCGCTTACGACCAGGTCCGGTTGAATGTTCTTTGCCTTTTCCCAGCCATCCTTTCCATTCATTGCTTCCGTGACAATATAGTTTTGCTGCAGGTTGTCTTTTAAATAAAAACGGAAGTCTTCATTGTCCTCTACCAGTAAGATGGTTTTCTTTCTCGTCCCGGTCGTATCAGCAGGCTCAATCGTTTCAGCAGTCGATAAATTGATTGTACCTGTTTGAATGGTTTCTTCCTGTTCGTGTAATGCCGGTATTTCATGTACATCCCTGATCGGCAGGGCTACGGTGAAACAACTTCCTTTCTCTGGTTCGCTTTCCACACTGATCGTACCACCATGCAGTTTTACAAATTCTTTGGTGATGACAAGACCGATACCGCTACCCTGGCTCTGTATATTCCCGGGTACATTCAACTGGTAAAACCGCTCAAAGATTTTATCTTTCATTCCTTCAGGAATACCGATCCCTGAATCCCGTACATGCAAGGCAATTTGATTCGGTTCATTTACAGCTTCGATAAATTCCAGCTCCACACTCACTTTACCTCCCGAAGCGGTGTATTTAAAGGCATTGGATAACAAATTGAATAATATCTTTTCCAGTTTGTCTTTATCGAAATAGGTTTCGAGGGAATCGATCATTGTTTTAAATGTCAGCGCAATATCTTTTTTCTCCGATATATCTGAAAAAGAACAAACAATATCCCGGGTAAAGGCGACAATATCCTGTTTGGATAATTGCACACTGAATTCCTGTACTTCCATTTTCCTGAAATCCAGTAATTGATTAACAAGATTGAGCAACCGTTTTGCATTGCGCTGTACCAGTTGTAATTGTTTTTTCTGCTCGTTATCCGTCGATTTCTTTACGATCTTATCGAGCGGGGATAATATCAAACTGAGGGGTGTTCTGAATTCATGACTGACATTGGTAAAGAATTTTGTTTTCAGTGCATCCACCTGCTGAATGCGTTCGGCTTCTTTGCGTTGCTGTTCTACTTCAAAACGCATTCCCGCTCTTTCCAAAAGAATACGACGTGCCGCCCACAGCGCCAATACAATGACAAAAAAGTATAACACGAAAGCCAATGGTGTTTTCCAGAAAGGTGGTTTGATACGGATGATGAGTTGCGTTTCATTACCGTTCCATTGCCCGTCTTCATCAGATGCTTTCACCCGGAAGGTATACGTACCGGGATCGAGATTGGTATATACAGCTTTGCGCATGCGGCCATCGGTGTAGACCCAATCATTGTTAAATCCATCGAGCCGGTATGCATATTTTATTTTTTCGGGATTGGAAAAGTTGAGCGCTGCAAATTCGATAGCCAGGATATTCTCATTATGCCTGAGTTGTATATCGCTTGTTTCCGAAACGGATTGAAAAAGAATAACACGGTTATTGATCTTTTCACCAATAGCCACACTTTTATTGAACAACTGCAGATCGGTCAATACAATACCCGATTTGACTTTATCCGATTTAATAGTCAAGGGATCAAACAAATTAAATCCATTGGCGCCACCGAAGATCAGTTCTCCTTTCGATGTTTTCAACGCGGCATTTTCATTGAATTCAGTTCCCTGCAATCCATCCAGTTCGTCATAATTCATGGGATGTATGGAAACGTTGCGATTCTTATCTGTCGTTACCGTCACGCTGGAAATCCCGTTATTGGTACTCAACCATAAATGGCGCTGATCATCTTCGAGTATGTTCAGGATATTATTACCGGGCAACCCATCGCTGGTACGAAAGGTATGGAAGGTCCTTTTTTCTTTATCAAATAAATCCAGCCCGTCGCGGGTACCAATCCAGATCAGACCACGGCTATCGCGGTAAAAACAAATCACATTGTTATTACTCAACGTGCTGTTATCGATGTCATAATGTACAATATTGCTTTTATTATCTATAATATCGATGCCATGATTGGTGGCAAGCCAAAGGCCTCCCTGCCCGTCTTCCATAAAACCGCAGATATAATTGGAGTGAATCGAATTCTGCTGCGACATATTTAAATGATAGAAAATATTGTTCTCCCTGTCCAGGCGGTTAAGCCCGCCATCGAGTGTACCGATCCAGAGATTGTTTTTCGTGTCTTCATAAATTTCCCAGACCCTGTCATCGGAAAGGCTGTTTGGATTGGCCGGGTCATTTTTATAATGCGTAAATTTTCCACGTTCATACCGGTCGAGACCGCCATAATAACTACCGATCCATAATACCTGCTGGTGGTCGATAAACAGGCTGACTATAACATTATTACTGATACTATTGGAATTGTTCGCTTCATGCTGGTATTGAGTGAATGTATTTTTTTGCCGGTCGAAATAAATCAACCCGCCGCCATTGGTACCGATCCATAAATTCCCTTTTGCATCCTCCACAAATTTATTGACATCATCGAAAGGCAGGCTGCCGGGATTGGAAGACTGATGTTTGTATACCGGGAATTTGATAATATTTTCATGATAATAGGAGACGCCTTGTTTATATGTACCCAGCCAGATGATACCCAGGTTATCTTTATAAGAAGAAGCGACACTATTCTGGCTCAGGCTTTTTCTTTCATCATCATTGTGCAGCAGGTAGCGAAAGCTGTTTGTTTTCTTGTTGTAAATATTAATACCACCATGATCGGTGCAGATCCAGATATTATCCTGGTTGTCCTGCTGGATACTGGCAACAAGGTTGGTATTTAAGCGCGCTTCTCCTTTGTCTTTATTGAATAAAATAGCTGCATTCGTATATGGGTTCCAGCGCAGCAATCCCATTGGGTTCGGGGAGTTGGCATAGATCCAAAGTTCATTTTCATTATCGATGAATAATGCATAGAAAAGTGGTTCCCCGCCGAATACATCGGTAACGATATGACTGGTAGAAACCGGTTTACCATTTGAGGCATCCAGTACCGTGACAAGTCCATTGGTATGAATGATATAGCATCTGCCTTTATTATCAAAGCTGAAAGATGCTATATCGTTTTGCTGGAAAAGACTTTTGAAAATAAGTTTACTGGTGCGGGTATTTTTATCATACCGGTAGATCATATTACGACCGGAAAGAAACCAGAAATTACCGGCGGCATCTATTCTGATATCGGTGATCACCTGGCCCCCGATACCCAGGTTTTTCAGGAAGGGTATAATGTTGGCAGAAAACTTTTCGGTACGTGGATCGAATACATTGAACCCGTTACGTGTATCGATCCACATTTTATCATCGGGTCCTTCGAGTATACGTGAAATATAATCATCGTTGATCGAGTTGCTGTCCCTTGCATCGTGATGGAATATTTTAAACTGGTAGCCATCATACCGGTTAAGGCCGGACATAGTGCCTATCCAGAGAAAGCCGCGTTTATCTTTATAAAAGCAATTGACCTGGTTATTGGAAAGACCGTTACTGATATCAAGGCGGGAAAAAGCATACTGGGTCGTTTGAGCGCAAACGGGAGATATACAGGCAACAAAAGCATACAGGAATATGGCAAACCATTTATACACCTTCCAAATATAGGGTGTTTAGGAAAAGGGAGCATCCCGGCAAGCAGGAGCCATCAATTTGTTGATGGCGGCACATCTTTTTGGGCTCTTTTTTCCCAGGCGGCGAATACTTTTTCTTCCTGCCGGGTAAGGCTGTCAGCGAGGAAAACGATCTCTTCCGAAAAAAGAGGTAATTTTTTTTGGGGTGAGAGAATAGCATCTGCTTTAACGAGGGGGCAGCCGGCTTTTTCGCTGCCCGCAATATTTAAATTATAAGACTTCAGGATACCTTCGCGCTTATCGCAACGGAAATACTCGAGGAAGTAATAGTCCTTTCCTGTTGAATCCTTACCACTCATTAAGATACGTTTAAACGATATTTTATTAATAAGTGTATCGGGAAGGTCAAGATTGGTTTGTCCTGTCAACGCAGGAATGCCATCATCGCGGTAGGCTGTACCATTGATCAATGTTACATACGCATTCGCTTTAAAGACCTGTAAAAGTTTCGCTGTGTCTGAGAAATTCCCGTATTCATAAACTAGTCCCGAGGGGGGATATTTAAACAAATAGCAATCGACAGGATAGGTAGCAGTAACCTGATCGCCCGCTTTGGTGGAATGAAACGATTTGATGTCTTTAATAGTCATTCCGTCTTTGTACCAGATCCGTTGATCCATTCCCCTACCCCAGGTAGGTTTGCTGCTATCGTTCTCGATGTGATAAAATTGAAATTCCCTTCCCAGTAAGCCAGCTTCGCTGGTGGAAACCGGCGCCTTATGCTGTGTGCAACAAATAATGAAACAACAAAAGAATAAAAAATATAATTTCATATCCAATAATTCAGAACAAATGCCCGTGTAATCAGGGAAATATCTGGCTAAAGGTCATATTTTCCGTGCCCGTTCCATCCCAATGAACCACTCCATTTACAGTGGTAAAGCTATAACTGCCGGTTACCTGCGAAGTAGCCGAAGCACCTGAAACGCTGGCATTGGCGCTTGCTTCTGTCCATATTCCATAATCCGTTGTCAGGATACCTGAACGCAGGTGTGTGATCGAAGTAAAATAACCGCCTCCTGCAGCTCTTTTTCCTTTTAGTTTCTCGTCAGAATATACGGTTATATTCAATGAACTGGGATTAGGTGTTGGATGCACCTGGAATGACCAGGTATATTTTTCTCTTGATAAGATATAATCGTAATCGATCTCATCTCCTTCACCACTACTGCTGCCACCGCCACCGGAACTGCATGTATTGTAAAGAAATTCCAGGGTTTGAGTTACCGTGCCATCCGGGAAATAATACGTGGTCAATAAATACCAATCAGTACAGGCTGGTCCTATTGGATCCTGAGGTGGACTGTTCAAACCTACAGAGGATGGGTTTTTAACCGCTTTTCCTGCAGAAGTCATTACACCATCCTTATAACTGACCTGGTATTCCAGCCTGTCATCAATTGCAAGAAACCTAAAAAGCGCATCTTCGGAAAATCTTTCCGCATTGAAGATTTTAGAAAAACTATTTGCGGGAATGGAGCTGCCTATTTTTCCTTTCGCAGGAATATATTGAACAATATTTCCTTTGCGGATTGATCCAGATGTATTTACAATTAATAAGAGAGCAGCAACCATGTTCTTCTCCTTATTATTAATTGTAAGAAGTCCCTGTTTTATAGGAACTATAATAAAATGTTCTCCTCCCCGCAGGTCTTCAAAATAAAGATTAGCATAATCCAATTTACTTTCGAGCAATTGAATCTTACTGTTTTTTCCTGTGTATGTTGAGGATTTCTGTTGATCGAGCCAAGAAGTAATTTTATGCTGGGTATTTTTTGAAAGGAGATTTGCTTGTTCTTTATCAGCATCTTTTTTACACGCATTGAATATAAGAACTATCAATAGCAAACATATCGTCCCGAGAGGGATGGAAAAGTATTTTCTCATAAAAAAGGTTTATTGGTTTGATTAACGAGCTGTGAGATCCGCTAACCGAAAATAATTTAAAAGAACATAAATTTCTTCAATTAGCTCCTATTTATATACCATCGGATAAAATAAGGGTTTACATTGAGTAAAGCAGGAAGAACAGTTAATAAAATACAGTATTATTTTCTGTAAAAAATAGTATGCTGCTCCCGCAAACGACTACCAATTGCTGTAAGTCTATCAGCGGATAACGTCTGTTCAAGGTGCGGGAACAAAATCCTTTCTTCAAAACGGATATGTTTATCCAGCAGGTCAGCAAGCGCATTCAGGTCCTGTACTGTACCTGTAGCCGATATTTTTTCGATCAACCCTTCGATCTCTTTATGTTCATCGATTGCCTGTTTGCACAGGTTATCCTGTATTTCAACAAACAGCAGTGTCTCTTCTTCTTCAAAATGCATCTGCAGGTGGTCTTTCCAAAAATATCGTACATAAAAGTTCATTCTTTCCGGCGGAACCTGCTTTTTAATACCCTGTCTTATTTTCCAACAAAATAATAAACCAGTATGGTGATCCCGGGAAAGAACGGCGAGGCTTTCATGTCGTTTCATAACATTTTTATTTCAGATCAATACCCGTTTTTCATCAATTGACTGATTGTTCCAGCTCAATGGATTTAGGGAAAAGAATATTATTCTCCAGATGAATATGCAGGTGCAGATCATCCTCAAATGCCTGCAAGGTTGCGAAAGCAGCACGGTACGTATTGCAGCCATCTTCCGGTGCCGTGTATTGGTTGCTTAATTCTTTTATCCGGCGAAAGCGTCCGCCCTCCAGGTCATGGTCATGCATCATCATCTGTATAGGATTCTGCACTGTACCAAAGGGAGCCATCACTCCTTTATTTCCAGCCTGTTTTGCTTTTACCATTTTGCGTATAAAAGGGAACAACATCAATTCTTCTTTCTTCATGTGAACAGTCAATTCCCCGGCACAGTCATCGAAAAGTGTTTTTATTTCCTGTAGTTCCGGGTGTCTTTCACCATGCACCCTGTTGATCTTTTCAAGAAATGCCTGCAATACGGGGATTTGTGTTGTCACATACCGGTGATGTTTTTTCTCGATAAAATCTGCCAATAGATCTAATGGCCATGATTTATAATCACTGACGGCATCCTCCGTGGATAGAGGAGCATCCAGCACCTGCTGAAGCTCGTCGACCAGCTTACCGGCTTCTATGTTTTGTTGTTTACACGCTATTGCAATGGTTCGGTTGCCATTGCAGCAAAAATCGATACCGGATGTTTCAAATATACCCGCTGCGCGGTAATCGCCAGCGACAATTTCGCCTATGATACTTTGTTCTGTGATATTCATATTATTTATTTTATTTACGACACTTACTATCGCGTCCTGCATTATGAGGATTGTTTAAAGAGAGATACTGCCGTGATGAAAAGACTACTTACCTTAAGCACTTCCGCACCTACAAACCATAGATGAAGATGGGAAGAAGTAACAGGCTGACCCATGATATACTGCTCTGCACGTATGTCTAATGCCGGTAGCAGCCATGCAGTCTGTACAACGAGAATGGTCATGATCAATAGCATTGAAATAGCGGATACGGTGACTAATGATCTTCTATGCAAAAAGATGCTTGTGCAAATAACAACAGCAAATATCCATTCCACTTTATTCAAAGCGCCAAATACAAGCTGACCGATGCTTAATCCGACCGGGAGCGTTACCCCCGGCGCCTGGAATTTCAGCCATGCTTCCATAAAACTGATCGCACACACAAAACCTATCCATGTGAAGAGACAGGCTATTGCTACAGGTTGTTTTACCGTTGTATTCATAACAATGGTCTTGCAGGATTATTACGGTAGTATTGGATCTTGGATAAAAACATGACAGCCATTTTATCACCACGCCATTTCGCTTCTTCTGCTTTTTCCCCGGTAAAATGACTGTCAATTGTTTCATGCCACAGTGTTAACCATGCAGCAAAATGTTTTTGTTCTACCGGTAACTTTGAATGTGGAGGAAAGGGGCTGCCATAATAAGTATGTTCACCAAGCAAAACCGTTTGCCAGAATCGATACATCTTCTCCAGATGTTCAGGCCAGCGATCTTTAATCACACTGTTGAATACCGGTCCTAACAGCAAATCAACCCTGACCTTTTTATAAAAGGTATCTACCAGCAGTCGAATATCCTCTATTACCATTATGTCTTTCCTGTTATTCATATCTATTGTCCTATTGAAAAATAACTGAACGTATAATACAGCGCCCATCCTGCAAAACCAATAATAAGCGTCCATACCCACCAGGGAATACTTTGAGGTGTTTCACTGCCTTCGATCAGGAAAGATTTCTGGTCGCCTTTTCCATAGGCGTTGATCATAATAGGCAAAACGCCATCTACAACAGAGTTTTCCTTAATGCCTTCAATGGCGATAGCAGGACCATTACGTACTACAAAAGGGATTTTGCGGATGCCCTCTTTGCCGGTGGGGTCTTTACTGACTATTTTCAGGATGTGTTCGCCATCGGTCAGTTTACGGGTATCCAGTTCGAAACTGACCGGTGAGAGTACCTCAGCTACAGGTTTACTGTCTTCATCTATAAAAATGAATATGGTGCTTTTATCACGCATCTTACTGGTTGTTTAAAATGAATCTTTTAATATGATGGTCTGATTTTTCACCCGGGCGCATCAGCCATTTGACAGAAAAGAAAAGTGTCAGCAATACGATAGCTACTGTTATCCAGACAATCACATAATCCCATTTACTTTCCGGTCCGGCGCCATGTGTAATGCCTTTCAACAGTTTGGGTTGGTTACGCTCACATACCGGGCAGGCTGCCATCAACAATGTGCCGAAAAGTACCGGCAAGAGGAATATTATTTTTTTCATTATTGGGATACTTTAAGTTTTATGAAATCGATTATTTTTTTTACTTCTTCAGGAGCTACCTGTTTACCATTGTTACCCCAGCTTGTACGTTCGTAATTGATCAATGCGGTTACTTCTTTTTCGGTAAATTCCATGTTTGTTCCTACCGCAGGCATCACCCCAAATTCTTCTCTTGCATCATATCCATTCATGATAATGTCTACATACTTTTCTAGGTCATCGCTTAATACAACCGGGCTACCCTTCAATGGCGGGAATGCACCGGGTAATCCTTCCCCATTCGCCTGATGACAACTCTGGCAGTTGGCCGTAAACAGAGCTTTGCCATCCAAACCTGCATCGCCGCCTGCCGGTTTCTTTTCTTCTTTTTTATACAGAAAAGCAGGAGCAACTGTGCCATCCGGCAACTTTGTTTGCCGGAGTGATTGCAGGTAAGCCACCAGGTACATGGCATCTTTAGTAGCTACTATTTTACCTTCTTTTCCATCCATATATTGCGCCGGTACATTGACGATGATATCAGATCCTGATGGTTCTTTCTTGATCGCAAAAAGCCAGGGATATGCAGGCATGATAGATTCTTTCACTACAATGCGTGGATTATACAGGTGAACAAGATTCCAGTCTTTGCTCGGCTGACGGTTACCTATATCAGTAAGATCGGGTCCAGTACGTTCCGTACCCATCAGGGTAGCCGTGTTGCGCCAGGTATCGGTACGGTGAATCCCGGCATAATCGGCTGCAAGACTTGGCCGTGAACCCCAGATCTTATCCATATCTACATTTCTTACCTGTTGTGTATGACAGGCTACGCAACCATTGGCAACGAACAATGCTTTACCTTTTTCAGCGTCCGGGCTAAGTCTGTTTGCTCCGGGAAGTGGCCGGTTGTTATCCTGGTTATAAATGGCCGGTAGTATGGCTACCAGTATAGTAAGTCCCACAAAAAAGATCGTTGCAGTACCGAATAGCTTTTTATGATTATCAAATAATTCCATAGTTATGCGAATAATATTTATAGAATTGGTTGTGAAGTAGTGATGGGTTCTTCCAGTTTCTGTATGGCAGTCTCCCTGATATCCACCACGTTTTTACCTGTCATCATTTTATATATATTATAAGCGAAGAACAGGTGGGACAGCCACATGAGACTGCCACCGATAGCACGCCATAACCAATAAGGAGCCATGAGCACCACACCTTCGATAAAGGGTTTGCCCTGCATCCATAACAGTCCTTTCATGGTGCTGCCATACATTAACGGGATCGTATAAAAAAGCAGTCCGATGAGCGCCAGCCAGAAATGTGCGCCGATAGTAATTTGTGGTGCTTCTTTTCCTGTAATACGCGGTACGATTGCATAAATACCCGCCCATAAGAAGAAGCAGATAATCCCATACATGGTCAGGTGCGAATGGGCAACGGTAAAATCAGTAAAATGCCAGATCAGGTTGGTATTGCGAAAAGCCTCCGCTGTTCCCTGCAGGGAGCCGGTAAAATAGAAGATGATGCCAACAAGGAAAAAGGGAAGTGTATAGCTGTCTTTGATCTTGTACCAGGCCCCTTTAAAGGTCATGATAAAATTAGTGGTGCCTGCTATGACTGGTATGACCATACCTGCACTGCCGACAATGGCTATTGTTTGCAACCACCAGGGAATGGAACTGAATACAAAATGGTGTGTACCGATGAGCGTATAAAAAAGTATCTGTGTCCAGAAGGCAAGAATGCCAAGACTATAGGAATAAATAGGCTTGTTGAGTTGCTGAGGCAGGAAATAATATACAATGCCAAGAGTAAAAAGCATAAACCACATACCTACACCCTGGTGCATGTAGTAGCCCTGTATGATTGTTTCACCAAGTCCGTTTTGCCAATAAGGTATATACGCTACAACGGTAATCACAATGGCAAAAATGATTGCAGCAACAATATACCAGTTGGAGATATAGATCTCTTTAGTAGTTCTGTGTGCAATAGTTTGTAAAAAATTAATAAGGGTTAATATGACACCGATAGCAAACAGCAGCGTTACCGGCCATATATATTCGCGGTATTCACCTCCTCCGTTATTAATACCTGCCATCAGGCAGATCGTTCCTAAAATTACAGCTGCGTTGATCAGCCACAATGCATACCAGCCATATTTCATATTAGCCAGTTTTACATTGCTTACACGAGGTACGACATAATAGCCCAATCCCAACATACCAAGTGATGCCCAGCCCCAGAATACTGCATTGGTATGAACCGGTCGCAGGCGGCCAAAACTCAGCCAGCTGATATGATCAGCATCGGGAGCTACAAATTTAATCCCTACATACTCGCCAATGGTTGTACCGAACAGCAACCAGAATGTGGCACATCCTAAATACCAAAGGATCAGCCTTGATAATTCAGGATCTATACCCGGACGCTGAAGAGCTTTCTTCTTTACTGCAACGATAGGCAATCCTGTTGGACCGTTGACCTGGAGCAGTCCTTTTTCATCTTCAGCCCGTTCTTTACCTGCTAATTCCTGGTGAGTGAGCCGGAAATCCAATGCAGCTTTTCTTTTTTTCAACGCTGTATTTACTTCTTCTTCCGGGAGTGAGCGCAGATAAGCAGCCAATTTTTCGGCCTCTTCAAGATTCTGTTTGTTTTTTGCATAGTTGAGCGTGTTACTCACTTTTATTGTCAGCAGGATTATCGCAGCCAGTATCGGTATCATCAATAAAACAATCGTAATAATAATACCGGTTTCACCAAACAGCGAATTTGCATTTGGTCCGGTCGTACCTTGCGCCAACAGGTCACCTCCGGGTGCTAATACAGTGACAAGAAATAAAAGTAACAGGACTGCACCTGTTTTATTATTGCCCTTATCCTGTTTCTTATAGTCAAGCAGCTTTTCAATCTGCTGGCTATTCAGTTTGCTCGTGTGTTCCCTGAGTTTCCCTACCTGCTCTTCTTCCATTCTCTTTTTCAAATGGGTGCGGGCCCTGTTAATTTTTTGTTTTAATACTATTACTGTTAAAAACATTCCGAACAACAATACAAATAATAGCCAGTTCAGCGCCTGCCCGGAGTGGAAAGAAAAACCCGAGGGAGAGGTTTCCTGTGCACCGGCAGACAATGCCTGCAGCAAGAGGCCAGGGATAAAGAGAGGAACTGCTTTTAGCAAAGTACTTGATTTCATAAAATAGATATTAATACCTTTTTATCTTTTATTATTTCAAAAAAAAGCTACTTCCTCAGAAAGGTCTGGCTCTTGTCCAGCTTCTTCGCAAACTCACCAATCTTCGCATTCTCAAGCATGGTCTGAATATTTTTTCTTACCGTTCTGAATTCATGATGAATGGGGCATGGATGTGTTTCAGAACATTGTTTAAGGCCCAGGCCACAACCGGTAAAAAGCTTGTCGCCATCTATTACTTTTACAATATCGGCCAGGGAGCACTCCAGCGATTCTGCATCAAGGTAGAAACCTCCATTCGGCCCTTTCATTGATTGCAACAATTGTTTCCTCCCAAGGTCTTGTAAAATTTTCGCGATGAAATGTTCCGGGGAATCGATTCCTTTAGCAATCTCTTTGATACCCACCTTCCTGCCATCCTTTGTCTTTTGTGCAGTGAAGATCATTGCACGGATAGCATATTCGCAGGTTTTTGAAAACATTTATCTTCTTTTATACTGCAAATTTAGAGCTTTTTTTAATAAAAGATAAAAAACTCTTTTATTTTTTGAATACAACTTTCCGTACGGGGTAAATAATTAAGCATTCACAAACTGAATTCTTTCCAGGGAACGACTTATCGATTCAAAATGTGTTTGTTACATCATAAAATATAAACCCGGGATGTGGAAAGAAGCAGAGCAAGTTGCAAGAAAAAACGTTACCATTCAACTGCATGAGCGATTGTTATCCCGGATGAGGAGATATAAGCGGCGAATGGAATGTACCTTCTTGTCCTGCAAGGATCATCTTGAGCAAACGGCCATCCTCTACCGTTTTATCAATTTTCTCACCGATGTAAAGCCCATCTGCGTTATCCTTATGACATACATTCCTCCTGCAAGACTGCCCATGTCGACAGTCGAAATCAAACTTTGCAATTCCATTTCGCGTACGATTTGCCCATTGGCAGTAACTATCTGCACAGTAGCGGGGCTTGCAGCAGGTAAGACAATCGTCAGGCTTTTGTTAACCGGGTTGGGAAAGAGCATGGCTGTCGCTTCAACCTCCTTTTTCAACCCTATCACTTTACTTACCACGAATTTTCCATCGTTGTCCACCATCTTCAACCGGTAAAAGTTAATGGGTCTGGCGCTGTGGTGAGTAAATTGATAGGAATTTTCAATAGCACTCGCCAGGTTAGCAGGCTGTTGTTTGTCGATGGTTATCCAATCCGATGCATCGGAACTCCATTGCAAGTCAAAATACCCGACATTCACCTCATCGGTCGTACGCCAGTGAAGTGAAATATCATCCCCGATTTGTTTACCACTAAACTCAAGCAGACGTAACGGAAGCGCGACGGAAGAGCTCCATGAGAAATTATCCAGCGCGAAATAATTAATATTTGAGGCGCATCGAAACTCAATTTCATCGATTGCCTTATTACTATTGTCCACCCCTCCTTCTGTTACGAAATTAAAATAGTTGAATCCATTGTTACCCGAGAAACCAGTAACAAAACCCGTAGTCTTCGTAATGGTAAAAACCACTGCCCCTGCCTTTTTTCCGCTTACAACTACATTTGCCGGCGCAGTATTGTTATTGCCATTGTCTGCTGAAAAAAATAAATGCACACTTTTTATACTGAAAACACTGCCATTAGTCGATTTTATTGAATAGATCTGCCCTTTGCCACTACTCGGGCCATTATCTAAGAATTTATTCGAAACACCAGAACAAATTCCGGCACCGCAACTTACGCCTACCCCAAGGCCACCAGGACCATTATTGAAGGGACCGCCACCTGGATTGGGCATATTCCACGCATTACCAGGAATATATACACCAAAGAGACCACCCATGCTTCCGCCCGGCGTATTCGTGACCGCGGTAAAGGACTGCCCATTATTGACAAATACGGTCGGCTTTCCAGTCCCTGCAATACCTTCGAATGTCTCTGTAAAAACTTGAGCATTTAGCTGTGAAAAAAACAAGGTAAAAAGCACCATTCCAAAGTTCCTTATCATACTAACAATTATTTTACGCAATGATCTATTGACTTACCCCTTCCCTGTTGTATCCTTCGTTCTTACACACCAATCAACGTCAGGAATTCATTCAATTTTACCAGCATCAAACGGCGAATAAAACGGAAATCCTCAGGCTTGCATAAGCAAACCTGTAAACCCCGTACACTATTGTACTGTCCTTACTGATAGAGCAACGATCAACCGAAAGGTTACAAAAACAGTACAATTAATACAGGAGCACCGGAAAGACAATCACATCTTGCTTTATATCGCAGTAGGTGTATTCCTAAATTTTTTTTTAATTAAACCAGGCAGGATAATATCTGCTTTTTGCGGACCGTGTCTGCCAATTAAGGCTTGTATTGAAGAAAGAAAAAAGCCTCCTTTGCTAAGCTTCGGAGGGCGGAGGCGAAGACTGAGGGATTTGTCCCGAAAAAACCGGGACGATACAGTTTCCCGTATACACACTTTCTCCCGGCCGCTGGCCGGGACTTCTTCAACCATCCGTCAACCAATTTTTAATCAGCTCATCAATGTATTTACGGCTTTTCTTATCTTTTATTTCCCGTTCCCGTTTGATTGCTGCCGGCCTTGATCCATGAATTTCAAAGCAAACTAATCTCAATGGCCATTTGGAAGACGTATACTTGCTCATCCCATCAAAATGCTTACTCATCCTTTTATCCAAGTCATCGCATTGACCTGTAAAAAGAAAAATCCTTCATGCTCTGAAGGATGTACACAAAGAATTTTTCCTGATTCAAGCGGAGACTGAGGGATTCGAACCCTCGATACAGTTTCCCGTATACACACTTTCCAGGCGTGCTCCTTCAACCACTCGGACA
>CAMLGR010000115.1 GCA_946479615.1 uncultured Bacteroidota bacterium
CCCTGATGGACAAGCCGTAAGGCGAACTTTAGCAAGTCCCCTTCATGTTATTATTGAAATTATTCCTGCAGATTATTTTCGAAAATGCCTATTCAGCGGGGTCCGCTGCGCGAGACCCCGCTGGGACAGTCCGCTGTCTGGGGACCCCGCTCGGGTGGTTCGCTTCTCGAAATCCTGCCGGAATTCACCCGGGTTCTGATGGGAACTTATTGGGACCTTGTTCGGGTTTTGTTCGGAGATAAAGCGCTCGGAACGCTTTATCTCCGAACAAGGTCCCAATAAGACCTATCGAAAAGACAATCCAGACGCCCCGTTGAGCCTGGAAATCAGATCGCGGGTACGCGGGGTCTCGCAATGCGGGCCGTTCCAGGATGAACTTCGCGGAGCAACCGTATCAGTGTCGCGCGCCACAGTCGTCCCAGTGGATTCCTGCGAAACTTACTGTCCCATCAAGGTCTTACGAAATGGACTGTTCCAATGGAAGTTTTGCGAAGCGGACCGTCTCATCAAGGCCTTGCGAAATGGACTGTCTCAGTGGGTCTCGGACAGCGGACGGTCCCATCAGGGTCTCGCGCAGCGGACCCTGATGGACAAGCCGTAAGGCGAACTTTAGCAAGTCCCCTTCATGTTATTATTTGAAATTATTCCTGCAGATTATTTTCGAAAACACCTGTTCAGCGGGGTCCGCTGGGACAGTTGCTTCGTGAGACTTCACCGGGACTGTCGCTGCATGAGGCACTGATACGATCCGCTGTCCGAGACCCCGCTGGGACAGCCTCAAGACCCCGCTGGGACGTTGCGCGAAACCCTGCTGGACGGTCGCTGCACACAGTCCTACTGGGACAGTTGCTGCGCGAAGCTCTGTTGGGACAGTCGCTGTGTGAGATTCTGGAGATTCCTGCAAAGAGGATCTGCTTCATGATATCCAGTCAAGAAAAAAGGCTGTCCCTGGTGGAACAGCCTTTCAAAATATAAGGTTGTTGATATCTTATTTCGCAGTTTCTGCAGTAAGCACTCTCTTTTCACGGATACGTGCACTCTTACCGCTACGTTTACGCTGATAGAACAGCTTGGCGCGGCGTACATTACCTGTCTTGTTCAATACGATAGAATCGATATTGGGAGAATAGCAGGGGAATACCCTTTCTACGCCGATACCATCAGAAATTTTACGAACAGTGAAACTGGCAGTAAAACCAGTACCCTGGCGCTTGATCACATCACCTTTGAAGGACTGGATCCTTTCCTTGTTTCCTTCAATGATCTTATAGTTAACGGTGATGTTATCTCCGGGCTTAAAAGCCGGTAACTCTTTCTTGCCGCTCAACTGCTCATGTACAAATGCTATGGCGTTCATATCTGTCTTTTTAAGGGAGGCAAAGGTAGGATTAGTGTGGTGAAATTCCAAATAAATCGGGGAGAGAGGTGATTGGGAATTTGATGATTTGGAAATTTGTTTAAGCAAAACAGCCTGCCCGGTAAATTTTCACATTACCCAATCACCAAATTTTCAAATCCCTGCATTTCTTACCTCGCTACATTCACCGCTCTCTTCTCCCTGATTACCGTCACTTTGATCTGGCCCGGGAAGGTCATTTCGGTCTGGATCTTCTGAGCAATTTCGAAGGACAGTTTTTCAGAATCACCGTCGGTTACCTTATCAGCTTCCACGATCACGCGCAGCTCACGGCCGGCCTGTATCGCATAGGCTTTTTCTACACCCGGATAGGTCATCGCCAGGTTTTCGAGGTCCTTGATCCGCTGTAAATATTGTTGCATGATCTCCCTGCGCGCACCCGGACGGGCACCACTGATGGCATCACAGGCCTGTACGATCGGGGAGATGACATATTGCATTTCCATTTCATCATGGTGAGCGCCGATGGCATTGACTACCGCTGGATTTTCACCATATTTTTCCGCCAGTTTCGCCCCTAATAATGCATGGCTCAATTCACTTTCTTCATCAGGCACTTTGCCGATATCATGCAGCAAACCTGCCCTTTTAGCGAGCTTGGAATTAAGTCCCATTTCCGCCGCCATCGTAGCACAGAGATTGGCTGTTTCGCGGCTATGCATCAATAGGTTCTGACCATAGGAAGAACGGAAACGCATACGTCCCACCATTCTTACCAGTTCTTTATGCAGACCATGAATACCGAGTTCAATAACGGTTCTGTCACCGATTTCCATGACCTGTTCTTCGATCTGTTTACGTGTTTTTTCGACCACTTCTTCGATACGGGCCGGGTGAATACGGCCATCAGCTACCAGTCTTTGAAGACTTAAGCGCGCAATTTCCCGGCGAAGCGGATCAAAGCTGGAAAGAAGAATGGCTTCCGGGGTATCATCCACGATCAGATCAACACCGGTGGCTGCTTCGATGGCGCGGATATTACGTCCTTCACGGCCAATGATCTGGCCTTTTATTTCATCGCTTTCCAGGTTGAAAACCGTGATGGAATTTTCGATTGCCTGTTCAGCAGCGGTGCGCTGAATAGTCTGGATAATGATCTTGCGGGCTTCTTTATTCGCCTTTTGTTTGGCCTCGTCGATGATCTCCTGTTGCAAGGCAACAGCTTGTGTCTGCGCTTCGTTTTTCAGGCTTTCTATGAGCTGGGACCTGGCTTCATCGGCTGAAAGACCGGCGATCTTTTCGAGCCGGCGGATATGTTCTTCCTGGTGTTTCTCGAGCTCTGTTCGTTTGATATTGACCAGGTCTATTTGTTTGTTGAGATTTCCTTTTATGGCTTCATTTTCCTTGATTTGTTTATCAAGGTTGCCTTCTTTCTGATTGATCTGGAGTTCTTTTTGTTTGATACGTCCTTCAGTATCATTGATCTTGCGGTTGCGATCATTGGCCTCGCGGTCGTGTGCGGCTTTCATTTGTACAAACTTTTCCTTGGCATCCAGTTCTTTCTCTTTCCGGATGGTTTCGGCTCTTAATTCAGCTTCTTTAAGGATGGTTTGTGATTGGAGCTCAGCTTCTTCTATTCGTTTTTTTGTGTTGGCGGCAAAGATGAATTTACCCGCTATAATCCCCACGATCAGGGCAGCTACAGCGGAAATAATAGGTATAATATTCGGATCCATGAATCAGTTGTTTAATGTGTTCCGGAATGATATGGTTTGTTCTGCGAATCATATTGTTAGCAGATCGCCGTTGAAAACCGGCAATGGGCGAAGATACAAAAGGAAGCGGAAAATCAGTGGGCAGTTTGTGGTGCAGCCTGACTGGTAACTGCCGGCTGCATTACCCTTTACTGCAAATGCATATCCAGCAGCCGCTCGATGGCGGATAATTTTTCCCCCAGAGCCGCCTGGTTGGTACCCGCGCCGGGTGACTGGGTTTGTTCGGTCGCCAGCCAGATCAGGACCATCGCGATATAGTCCTGCATATCCTTACCGGCAAACTGCGTTTTGTATTCAATGACCTTGTCATTGATGGTCTTGACGGTCCGGCGTACTGTTTCTTCATCGGCCGGATCGATCTTGATCCGGTAGTTGCGGTCGCCAATGACCACGGTTGCTGCAATTAATTGATCCATAACTTGCAAGTTTCAGAAATTGTTCCTATTTTAACAATCCACTTTCTAATAACCCCACATCCTTACTGGAATTCCAATCTCTCCGCTCCCCCCGAAGACACGGGTTTAACCTAAACTAATGCGTTTATGTTTGCGAAAATCAAGCCATCAATTTTTATTGATGCTCTTCAACTTGAATTAACAGCCCTCAAAGGCAGTCTTTTGAAAGGTGTGCTCAAAGACGATAAGGGTAGCGTCTGCAGCGTACTGGAAAAAAACATTTCAAAAGAAAAAGAAAACCTTACCTGGACCGGATTAAATGATCTCCCTTACGGGAAATACACGATCGAGTTATCACAGGATGAAGATGAATTGAATAACAAATACGAGGTAAAAATGACGCTCGTAAAAAGAGTTTGATCAGGCTCCTAACATCGCAATACAACGATCAATTTCCTT
Organism: uncultured Bacteroidota bacterium; assembly: GCA_946479615.1. Next base: position 3,987 of record CAMLGR010000115.1, read on the forward strand.
TAAATAGGCATTGATCCGTTTTTCAAATTGTTTTTTCTCCGCTTCATTCATTTCTCCGCTGCTTACTTTCAATATCTCCACCTGCTGTTTAAGCCTGTCTATATTTTCATGATGCTGTACTGATTGCTTTTTTGTACTGTCCAACTCTTCTTTCAGTAACTGGTTTTCTTTTTGCAAAGCCGATTGCTGTTTCAGCACCTGCTGCAATTTCTCCTGGATCCGTTTTAATTGTTCTTCACCCAAACTCATGATACTGTTTTGAAGATTTCAAAATCCTTTTACTTTCTGATTTCTGCCTGCAAATCTTTTTCCAAAGTCGTCATGATGGTGTTCATCCAGCCATCAATTTCTTTATCGGTCAATGTTTTTTCTTCATCTAAAAACGTAAAGTTAACTGCAAATGATTTTTTACCGGGTCCCAGTTTCTCACTTTCAAATACATCGAAGAGTTTTACTTCCTGCAATTTGCTGAGTTTGATCCTGTGCACGATCCTTTCTATTTCTTCATACTGCAATTGACGCGGCACGATCATCGCCAGGTCGCGCTGTACAGCCGGGAACCGTGGTATTTCATGAAAGGCCGGTTTATTGGCAGCCGCCAATGCAGATAATACATCCCAGTCAAGATCAGCAAAATAAACCGGCTGTTTGATATCAAACCGGGCCAGTGATTTTTTATCCACGGCTCCTGCCTGTACTATGATCTGCCCGTTTATTTTTCCTGCCAGCCCGTTTTCAAATTTCGGATGCTGCACCAGTTCCAGTGTATCGGTTGACTGGCCCAGCAATTGTAAAATCCTTGCCATCACTCCTTTTAATACAAAGAAATCGGCAGCGGTTGCTTTATGGCGCCAGCTATCTTCCTGCCGGCGACCGGAAATGTACAGGCAAAGATGTTCCGGTTCCTTATACTTACCACTTCCCTGTGTCTGATAGGTTTTGCCAAATTCAAAAAAGGAAAGATCGTTGTTGCGGCGGTTGAGATTATGAGCGATCACTTCCAATCCTGTTTCCAGCATCGAAGGGCGCATTATATTCAGTTCGGCACTAAGGCTATTGAGCATTTTTACCGAGGAAGCCAGTTCCTCTTCGCTGAAATAAGCTGAGTTGGTAATGGAATTGGTCATGATCTCGTTGAATCCCAATCCGACCAGGTAGCCAGCTACTTTTTCGCGGTAGGTTTCCGTACCATAATTTTCTTCCACCGATGGCGTGATGGTGATCGCATCGGGGATTGTTACATTATCCAGCCCATCGATACGCAGAATTTCTTCTACGAGGTCGGCCGGTAAACTGATATCGGGTTTATGATAAGGAACAGCTACCCATAATTCATCGATACCTTCTTTGACTACTTCAAACCCCAGGCTTACCAGGATCTCCTTTACGCTATCGGGATGATAATTCTTTCCACTGAGTTTTTTCAGGTAATGATATTTGATGCCGACATTCACTTTGGGTTTGGGATCGGGATAGATATCAACGATAGCAGAAGAGATCTCACCACCGGCAATTTCTTTGATCAGCCCGGCCGCTCTTTTCAATACTGTTACTGTATTGGAGATATCCGTTCCTTTTTCAAAACGGCTGGCAGCGTCTGTGCGCAGGCCATGACGGAAAGAGGTTTTACGGATCGTGATCGGATCGAAGTAAGCAGCTTCGAGAAAGATATTTTTAGTCGCAGCAGATACGCCGCTGTGTGATCCGCCAAATACACCGGCGATACACATGCCTTCTTTTTCATTGCAGATCATCAGATCGTCGGCGCTTAACTTTCTTTCTTTTTCATCCAGTGTAGTAAAAGGACTTCCTTCGGGTAATTTTTTTACAATGATCTTATTGCCGGTTACAGCGCTTGCGTCATAGGCATGTAACGGCTGACCAGTTTCGTGCTGGATATAATTGGTGATGTCGACAATATTATTGATCGGGCGTACGCCGATGGCTTTTAATTTTTGTTGCAGCCAGCGCGGTGATTCTGCAATTGTGAGATTAGAGATAGTCACACCGGAAAAACGGGGACAGGCATCCGTGTCTTCTATTTTGACGGATATATTCAGCGATGCATTATCTGTTTTGAAACTATTATTAACAGGTAGTTTGGGACGAATACCTTTTTTATCATGATGAGAAAGATAAGCGCATACATCACGGGCTACTCCCCAATGGCTCATGGCATCCATACGGTTGGGAGTTAAGCCGATCTCGTAGATCCAGTCTTCATAAGGCTGGAAATAATCGGCAGCCAGTGTGCCGGGTTTGGCAGCGGCTGGCAGTACGATGATACCTGCATGGGAAGTGCCCAACCCGATCTCATCTTCGGCGCAGATCATCCCATGACTTTCAACGCCACGGATCTTTGCCACTTTCATGGTCAGGGGATCGCCCTGAATGGGATAGATAGTGGTACCAACCGGGGCAACAATTACTTTCTGCCCGGCTGCCACATTGGGTGCGCCGCAAACAATGGACAAAGGTTCGTCTTTACCGATATTTACTTTGGTCAGTGTCAGTTTATCGGCATTGGGATGTTTTTCAGTGCTGAGTACTTCACCGATCAGCAGTCCTTTGAGGCCGCCTTTGGCTTCTTCATACTGGTGAAGGCTTTCCACTTCCAGGCCGATGGAGGTCAGGATCCTGCTTAAGCGGTCTGGTTCTACAACTACGGGGAGATATTCACTCAGCCATTTATAAGAGATCGTCATGTGTGCTTGGAGTTCTTTATTATCTGCGAAGATAAGGAAAGGGGAGAAGCGAGCAGGATACAACGGAATGCTGTTTGCAGGAAAATATTCAATATGGATTATACAAAATCAGGGAATATGATATGTTCTGATAGTTGGTGCTACTGTTCGGAATTTCTTGAATCGCCATTTTCATTCAGAACAATCAATTGATGGGGGCGATAAAGGAAGCAGATTCAATTTGGCCGGTTGTGTTTTCATGTCCGAGAAAATAGTTGACTGCTACAGGTGCTCGGAAGAATACAAAACAGGAAAATTCGGATTGATAAATAAAAAGACAAGGGTGTTTTAACGGTAATAGTAATGGAGCAGCCTGTACTAATATTATCCCTATGTGTGTTTTCCTATATGCCCTATATGCCCTATGTGCCTATGTGGTAAGAATTACGCAATGCTGTCATAATACTATAACTGACTGGCATAGATTCACCACATAGGCACATAGGGCATATAGGAAAACACACATAGGTGAACTATGATCAGGCTTTAGATATACTGTATCTTGTTTTCAGTTAAATAATGTCAGTAAAAAAATATCCCCCGGTGTGTTGATCTTTTTCCGGAATTATAATATGTTTTCGGTAAATTTAAAAGAAGTGCTGGGAAGGATCTGGAAAAAGGAAATGTGGATAACCCGGGATCAGGGGGTGTGAAAAAGGTGCAGAAAGAAAAATTTTTTTTAACCCGTTTTTGCTCTTTATTTCGCCAACGGACATTGGAAACATCCTGGTAACACAGAGATAACTTTTCCTTAAAACAAGTTTGGAGAATACCCGCCTCCTGGCAACAGAAGGTTAACAATATTGGTCATTAACCGGCAACGGATCAGTGGCTTAACATTTTTATCGCTATAATGGACATGGATTTGCCGAACCTCAACAAGGACCGGAAACAAAGACGGAAAACGCAGCTCGACCTGAGCACCATGGTATATGGTAAAGTACCCCCACAGGCAAAAGATCTTGAAGAAGCGGTCCTGGGTGCTATCATGCTGGAAAAAAGTGCTTTTGATACCATCGTTGAAATTTTAAAGCCCGAATGTTTTTATGTAGAGGCGCACCAGCGCATCTTTAAAGCCATGCAAAGCCTGGCGAATAAAAGCCAGCCGATCGATATCCTTACCGTAGCCGAAGAACTCCGCTTCAAGGAAGAACTCGAAATGGTAGGTGGCCCTTATTATGTGACCCGCCTTACCAATGCTGTTGTATCATCCGCTCACATCGAAGCGCATTCAAGAATTATTCTTCAGAAGTTTATTCAACGTGAACTGATCCGGATCAGTGGCGAGATCATTGGCGATGCGTATGAAGATTCTACCGATGTATTCAATTTACTCGATGATGCAGAAAGTAAGTTATTCGAGATCACCAATAATCACCTTCGCAAAAATTTTGATACCATCGATTCTGTGTTGGTAAAAACCATTCAACGGATCGAGGATCTTCGTCACAAGAATGAAGATGTAACCGGTGTGCCCAGCGGATTTGCCGCACTTGATAAGGTCACCTATGGATGGCAGAATACCGATCTCATCATCCTGGCAGCAAGACCTGCGGTTGGTAAAACGGCGTTTGCCCTGAACCTTGCCCGCAATGCAGTCATGCATCCTACCAAGTCTACGCCTGTAGCTTTGTTCTCGCTTGAAATGAGCGCCGGTCAGCTGGTACAACGTATCCTTGCGGCAGAAAGTGAGATCTGGCTTGAAAAGATCGCCCGTGGTAAACTGGAAGAACATGAAATGAAACAGTTGTATGCAAGAGGTATACAACGTTTGGCACAGGCTCCTTTATTTATCGATGATACTCCAGCCCTGAACATTTTCGAGTTACGCGCCAAATGCCGCCGGTTAAAGAATAAACACAATATCGGGATGATCATTATCGATTATCTCCAGTTGATGAGCGGCACCGGTGAGAACCGCAGCGCCAACCGTGAACAGGAGATCAGTAATATCTCCCGGAACCTGAAAGCGCTCGCCAAAGAATTAAGCGTACCGATCATTGCGCTGTCACAGTTAAGCCGTGCAGTAGAACAACGGGGTGCAAAAGAAGGAAGCCGTGTGCCACAATTGAGCGATCTCCGTGAATCAGGAGCGATCGAACAGGATGCCGATATGGTTATGTTCCTGTACCGACCAGAATATTATGATGTAACGACCAATGCCGATGGAGACAATATCAAAGGGTTGACAGAAGTAAAGATTGCGAAGCACCGGAATGGTTCCCTGGAAACCGTAAAGCTGAAAGCCTTATTGCATATACAGAAATTCGTGAACTGGGATGAAGACCCTTACAGCGGAATCGGCCTGCCTCCCGGTGGCTGGAGACCGGTTGATGATAGTGGAGGAGCCGGCGGTGAAAAATTATATATACAGACCGGTAGTAAGATGAACAATATCCGGGAAGATGACGAAGATCCTTTTTAAATAAAAAATGAAAAACAAGGAATAAGTAATAAGAAAGTATTGGTCCGGCAATCGCTGGACTTTTTTATTTTTACAAACATGCAAATACCTTTTTTTTATATCAATGAATATGATGGCGCTGCAAAAGAAATAGACCTGGATGAAGACACTTCCCGCCATATTGTACAGGTATTGAGAATGAAGAAAGGTAATGCTGTGAAACTTACTGATGGTAAAGGACAATTACTGAACTGCAAGATCATTGATGATCATAAAAAATACAGCCGGGTAACCGTTGTGAGTTCTCAGATGGATACTATAACTCCCGGTTCGCGCAAAACGACCATCGCTATTTCCTTATTAAAGAACAGTAACCGGTTTGAATGGTTTCTTGAAAAAGCGACGGAGATCGGGATATCAACGATCATTCCTTTTATCAGCAGCAGAACGGAAAAGCAAAAATTCCGTTCCGACCGGATGAAGAATATTCTTGTCAGTGCGATGCTGCAATCGCAACAGGTATGGCTGCCTGTTTTGCAGGAGCCCGTTGCCTATGAATTATTATTCAAACAGGAGGATGCCATCGCGGCTTCACAGAAATTTATTGCTCATTGTATAGAAACAGAAAAAAGGAACCTGAATGATCTCATCAATGAATCACTGGCTTCTCAAATCATACTGATAGGTCCCGAAGGGGATTTTACCAGGGAAGAGATTGAACTGGCGCTGCAACATCATTTTATCCCCGTAGCACTGGGAGAAACGAGATTAAGGGCGGAGACAGCGGGAGTGGCGGCGGCGGCAGTGCTGAAAATCCGTTAGGCAGTAAAAAAAAATATTCAATAATTATACATACAGGTATTTATCTTGCCTGGTCCGAATGATTCTCCTCGTTCTCCGGTAATCTCGGTTCGTTCAGTTTAACAACCCGTTGCCCGGCGATTCGTTTCCGCATCACCATGTTCAATAGCTCTACGATAAACGAGAAGGCCATACCGAAATAGATATAATTCTTTAAATGCAGGTCGTGCGCTTTGTCGGAATCCCATCCTTCGATAACCAGGCTAAGACCGATCATGACGAGGAAGGAAAGCGCCAGCATTTTCAATGTCGGGTGTTTCTGTATAAAAGCAGAGATCTTCGGACTGAATAAGAACATAATGAACATCGCGATCACCACGGCTGCGATCATGATCTCTACATGATCCGCTGTACCACCTGCTGTGATGATGCTATCAAAAGAAAATACAGCATCGATAATAACGATCTGTAGCATAGCCTTGCCCAGGCTTAATGGCTTCTGACCGTATTGTGCGGCATTGGGATCTTCTCCTTCCAGTTTGTGATGGATCTCGCGCACGGATTTATAAATAAGAAAAATACCACCGGCCAGCATCACGAGACTGGCAAGGTCAAATCCTTTACCGGCAATACTGAATACTGCTTTTCCTTTTTGGGATAATAGCCATCCAAGTCCCATCAGTAGCAAACTTCGTACGATGATACCGGTGATCATCCAGAAACGGCGGGCCTTATTTCTTTGCTTCTCCGGCAGCCGGTTCATGATAATGCTGACGAAGATCACGTTGTCGATACCGAGCACGATCTCTAAAACAACCAATACAAAAAAACTGATCAGACTTTCTGATGTAAACAAATGTTCCATGTGTAAGGCTAAATTTTATTATCCCTATGTGTGAATTTCTATGTATCTATGTGCCTATGTGGTAAGATTACGCCAGTCAGCCTTTTTACCACATAGGCACATAGATACATAGAAATTCACACATAGAATATTACTTAGAGTGTTTTACAAATCTTTTTTACGATACCGGGTCCTTCATAAATAAATCCTGTCCATACCTGTACGAGTAATGCGCCCGAATCCAGTTTTTCTCTGGCATCTGCTCCTGAAAAAATGCCTCCTGATGCGATCACAGGAAGCTGGCCACCTGTTTTGCCGGTAATATACCTTACAATTTCCGTGCTCCTTTGCCGTACGGGTTTGCCACTGAGACCGCCGGCGCCGATCGTTTCGATAGTTGCGGTATCAGTAACCAGTCCTTCGCGGCTGATCGTGGTATTCGTTGCTACCAATCCATCCAGTTTGATCTCCATCGCCAGGTCTATCACATCATCTACCTGCTCTTTGGTAAGATCGGGTGCTATTTTCAGGAAAATAGGTTTGGCTACCGCTTTCGCATTATTGATCATTTGTAGATGCATCAATATTTTACGCAATGATTCTTTTTCCTGCAATTCTCTTAGTCCTGGTGTATTGGGCGAACTTACATTCACGACAAAATAATCTACATAAGCATGGAGTTCTTTAAAACATATTTCATAATCCTTCCACGCGTCTTCATTCGGGGTAACCTTATTCTTGCCGATATTTCCTCCGATTATCAGTTGATTGTTGATAGTTGATGGTTGTTTTTCCCTCCATCTTTTTAATCTTTCAGCTATTACCTCTACGCCGTCATTATTAAATCCCATCCTGTTTATCAAGGCGCTGTCTTTCGGCAAGCGGAAAAGTCTCGGTTTATCATTGCCTGCCTGTGGCAGGGGGGTAACAGTACCAATTTCAATGAATCCAAATCCCAGGGCTTCGAGTTCCCGCAGGTACCTGGCATTTTTGTCAAAACCGGCTCCCAGCCCGACAGGGTTTTTGAATTGCAGGTTTCGCATCGCTTCATTGGCGGTAGTCGGAAGATAGCTGACAGGCGATGGATGGAAAGCCATCGCCAGTATTTTCCGGGTAATGCCTGTGCTGCAAAGGATTCGCAGGCAATTCATGGAGAAATAATGCACCCATTCCGGAGGAAACAGAAAAAGCAAACGCCTGAGCAGGTTGTACATAATGGGCGCGAAGATAACTCAACTTTAAGGATAGGGTTTGGTTATCAGTTAGCGTGTTAGTAAATTTGATCTGAAAAGTTGCATAAACAACTATAGAGCTTTGGTTGTTATATTTTGAGAAGGATGCTTATTGAACGTCCAACATTTACTTTTAAAATCATTTTATGCAGGAAGCATATATCGTAGCAGGATACAGAACCGCGGTGGGAAAATCAAAACGAGGTGGATTTCGCTTTTTCCGTCCCGATGACCTGGCGGTTGAAGTGATCAAGGGACTGATGGCTTCTGTGCCGCAACTGGAAGCCAAACGTGTAGACGATGTGATCGTTGGTAATGCTGTACCGGAAGCCGAGCAGGGTTTGCAGGTAGGAAGGATCATTGCTGCACGTGCCCTGGGATTCGATATTCCGGGTATGACGGTGAACCGTTATTGTGCATCAGGTTTGGAAACGATCGCTATCGCTACTGCCAAGATAAGAATGGGAATGGCGGATTGTATTGTTGCCGGTGGTACGGAAAGCATGAGCCTGGTACCAACAGCAGGATGGAAACCAGTACCTTCTTATTCTATTGCGAAAGAAGAACCCGATTATTATTTGAGTATGGGTCTTACTGCCGAAGCAGTGGCTAAAGAATTCAAAGTAAGCCGCGAAGACCAGGATGAATTTTCCTATAACTCTCACCAGAAAGCGATCCATGCTATCAAGAGTGGATTTTTTAAAAGCGGCATTCTTCCTATCAATGTCGATCAGATATATCTCGATGCAAAAGGAAAGAAACAAAAGAAAAACTATGTAGTGGATACGGATGAGGGTCCGCGCGCAGATACTTCTATCGAAGCACTGGCAAAATTGAAACCCGCTTTTGCTGCAGGCGGTTGTGTAACGGCGGGTAATTCTTCACAGACATCTGATGGTTCTGCATTCGTGATCGTGATGAGTGAAAGAATGGTAAAGGAATTAAATATAAAACCGATCGGGCGTTTGATCGCCTGTGCATCGGCCGGTGTGCATCCGCGTATCATGGGTATTGGACCGGTAGCTGCTATTCCCAAAGTGTTGAAGCAGGCCAATATGAAACAGAACGATATCGACCTGATAGAATTGAACGAAGCCTTTGCTTCGCAATCCCTGGCTGTTATCCGCGAACTGGGGTTGGATGCATCCAAAGTAAACATAAACGGCGGTGCGATCGCATTGGGTCACCCGCTGGGCTGTACCGGCGCCAAGCTAACCATCCAGGTATTGAATGATATGAAGCGGTTGAATAAAAAGTATGGAATGGTGACTGCCTGTGTAGGAGGCGGACAGGGGATTGCGGGAGTGATTGAGAATTTATAAATAAGAAATAAGGAACAAAAAATAAGGAATGAGGAAGTAGCTGTACTAAAGCTGTTACTTCCTCATTCCTTATTTTTTGTTCCTTATTTCTTATTGTCGAATAGGGATAATACGATTCCTCTTATGAATTTTCCCGCACCACAGGTTTGGGGCGTGATATTTGTTAAACAGCCATGAATCTTTGGTTGAAATTCAATAACAATAGAAAAACGCTGTAAACCAAAACCATACCTATGGACAGAAGAGATTTTCTTACCGCAAGAAGAAAGAAGCCCTCTGTTGTAAACCCTGCTCCTGTTTTCAGAACCCAATCGGGTATTGCCGCTTATACAGGACCCTGGACCAAAAACGAAGTGCAGCATTTGCTGAAGCGAACGATGTTTGGCAGTACCAAAGCCGACATCGATCATTTCGCTTCACTGACATTGGACCAGGCGGTAAATGAGTTGCTCACTCCTGTTGCAGCGTTGCCTTCTCCTCCGCTCAATGATTACAGCGCCGATATACCAGATGCAGCAGTTGCTGCCGGTACCACCTGGATCAATAATATCAGCACAGATGCAGATATCAATTTCGCAAGACGCGATTCCTTTAAAAAATGGTGGGCCGGTGCGATGCTGAACCAGGATAGAAGTATCCGTGAAAAACTCACGTTGTTCTGGGCTGACCATTTTGGTACGGAAACGAATACGATTGCTGTTTCCCATTCCATATACGGGCACAATAATCTTTTGCGTACCAGCTGTCTCGGTAATTTTAAAACGCTGGTTAAAAATGTAACCACAGATCCCGGGATGCTTATTTATCTCAATGGGTATTTAAATTCAGCTTCTGCACCGGACGAGAATTATGCGCGTGAACTGATGGAATTATTTACTTTAGGTAAAGGGCCAACCGTTGCTTATACAGAAGCGGATGTGCGTACCGCTGCCCGCATTCTTACGGGATGGCGTATCAATCCCACTACTGGCCTTACATTTTTCGATGCAACCAAACATGACACCGGCTCCAAACAATTTTCTTCCTACTTCAATAATACTTCCATTGCGTCCAATGGTGCGAATGAAACAGATGATTTGATCAATATGATCTTTTCGAAAGATGAAGTATCGAAATATATCTGCCGTTCCATTTACCGCTGGTTTGTTTATTACACGCTTGATGCTGCATCGGAAGCGAATGTCATTGAACCGCTGGCTGCTATTTTCCGCAGTAGCAATTATGATATCAAGCCGGTGTTGCTGGCTTTATTCAAGAGCGAACATTTCTATGATGTGCTTAACCAGGGTTGTTTGATCAAGAGCCCCGCCGACCAGGTGATCGGTTGCATGCGTGAATTCAGCGTTGTCTTTCCTTCGGTTGCCAGCGAATATGCAGATGCATATAATATGTGGAGCTATTTGCGCAACTGGGCGGCCCTGATGGGACAGGATTTTGGTGATCCGCCGAATGTATCAGGCTGGCCCGCTTATTACCAGGAGCCTGCATTTCATGAAATATGGATCAACCACGATACATTACCCAAACGTAACCAGTTCACCGATATCATGACATTGAACGGATATACAAGAGAAGATAAAAAGATCATTATCGATACGATTGCGTTCACACAATCATTACCGAATGCAGGTGATCCGAATGCACTGGTGAATGATGCATTGGCCATACTATACCGTGTGCCTTTGTCGGAAACGGTGAAACAAAGTATCAAACAATCGATTTTACTGAGCGGCCAGACACAAGATTATTATTGGACGAATGCGTGGAATGCTTACCTGGCAGACCCAACGAATATGACAACCACAGCGATCATTGCGAATCGACTGAAAGCGTTTTACC
>CAMLGR010000116.1 GCA_946479615.1 uncultured Bacteroidota bacterium
GCTAACACGACCCGCGCCAGCACGGCCCGCGCAAGCACCAATAGCGCCAACACGCATAACACCATGCTTCCACCAGAAATCAACGGAAGCAGAATCGAAGAAATTGACGAATTCGCCCGGGTTATCTTTTTCGGGATAGGTATAGCCTAGTTTCTGTGCGGTATCGAGTAACTGGATATAATTTCCGTTATCGAATCTTGGCCGCAGGTGCAGTCCCACCATTTTATAATGCATGCGATACAGGCTGTCGAACATACCTTTGGGATCTTTGAATGTTTCGCGCCATTCAAAAGAGGTAGCGCCCCTTCCTCCTTTCTTGCCGAAGATGCGCCAGGTGGAATCGAGCCAAAGAATATCAACGGGTATTCCCATTTCCCGGAGTTTCCTGGCCAGTTCGATCACATATTGATCGGATGTCAGTTGCTCGTAGCCCCAGGTGCCACCGGAATAAGTTCCCACATGAAGTCCTAATGCAAATTTTGGAAGCAATGGCGATTTACCTGTGACGGCGGTGTATTGTTCGAGTATGAGAGGTAGTTTGGGACCATAGATAAAATAATAATCGAGTTCGCCGCCCTCTGCACTGAAACTATATTCATCATTTTTTGAAGCACCCATATCCCAGGTAGTGGGCCAGGCATTATGAAAGAAAATGCCATATCCTTTCGTGCTCATGAAAAAAGGAATGGGTGAATAGTTGGCCTGCAACACATCGTAAGCGCCGATGATATGCGGCATCCCTTTGCCTCTTCCTACATTCAATTGTAATCTTTTATTGCGTTGATCGATAAAATCCATGCGTTCGCCAAAACCGAAGAAATGTTCATCGGGTTGCATTTTTTTGATGCAGCCTGTTTCGTCATTCTTTTTATAATTACCGGTGGCATCGGCTGATAATAATTTCCCATTGCTGGTATAGACTTCGATGCGAAAGGGAGTTTTAAAAATCTTCAGTTGCAGGTCGGCGGTCGTGAGGAGGAAATGATCTTTTTTATCGGTCGAAATAGTTTTGACGGGTGCCCAATCATATTTTATAACCATCCAGGGCTCTTTGTCTTCAAACTTTCCGTTCCAACTGCTGCGGATGCGAAACATGGAGGGAGTGCAGAATTCGATGGTTGTTTTGCCGGAGGTATTGGTAAAGGAAAACGTATTGCCTGATTTGGTGAAACCGGATTGATAATTACCGGTTGACTGCTGGGAAAAAGAAATGATGCCGGATAAGCAGCAGGTTATAAGGAAAATTATTTTTTTCATACGATTCAATTATTTATCTGAAACTTACTTCGTGGTTGAACCTTATAGGTTCGGATAATTTTTTATTTTCTCATCGAAGGATGCTTTTGCAACCAGGTCAGTCCGATCTTTTCATCTGATATCTTATCTTTTTTACCCCGTTTTGCGATGGTGATTTTCTCATCGTGATCGCACCTATAAGGTTGAACCTTATAGGTGCTGCCAAATTTTTATTTCCTCATCAAACCACGCTTTTTTGACAGACCAGGCCGGTCTTTTTTTATTCTGATATTCGTCTTTTAACGTTTTTGCGACGATGATTCCCTCATCGTAACGAAACCTATAAGGTCGACCCTTTACGGTTTCGGTGTAGCTGCCAGGATCTCATCAGGCAATAAGGGCCAATCCGGGTTAGACCGGTGCGCTTCCTCCATCTGCTTCCTGATCTCCTTCACAATTTTCTTATGCTTTTTCGCCAGGTTGCTTTTTTCTTCCGGGTCCTTTTCCAGGTTATATAATTCCATCGGGGCATTTGCATTCTTGCTGATCCCCAATCTTATTCCCTTCCATTCTTTCCATCGTACAGCCTGCCTGCCATCGTTTTCATGAAATTCCCAATAGAGATATTCGTGCTTTGGCTGCTTCTCTCCCATCAACGCCGGTACAAAAGAAATTCCATCTATAGTATTCGTCACCGGGATATCCGCCAGTTCCAGAAACGTCGGGTACATATCCCAAAACACACCAATCTCTTCCGAAATCGCAGGTTTTATTTTACCCGGCCAGTATGCAATAAAAGGAACGCGGATCCCTCCTTCATACATATCTCTTTTAATACCCCGGAAGATCCCATTACTATTAAAAAATTCAGGATCGCCGCCATTCTCCCGGTGCGGACCATTATCACTGGTAAATATTACCAATGTATTCTCCGCAATTCCCTGTCTTTCCAATGTAGCATTGATCTCTTTTACATATTTATCCAACCGGTTCACCATGGTTGCAAATGCAGCATGCGGATAAGGTTCAAACCGGTGATCTTCCCCGTCTGTCTTCGGAGCGCGTTTTGATAATGGCGGCTCATTGAATTTTTTGACATAATATTCATACGTGCTGTCATGCGGAGTGATCACATCCCCATGCGGCAATGTATATGGTAAATACAGGAAGAAAGGTTTATCATGCGGCGTGTTCAGGAATTGCATTGCCTGTTTGTGAATATAATCGGCCGAGTAAACAGCATTGCTGTTTTTATTCTCCGGGAAGCCGATGCGCTCATGATTGTTCCATAAATGATCGGGATAATAATTATGCGCCAGCGTCTGGCAATTGTAACCGACAAACTGATCAAATCCTTTTTTAGCAGGATCGCCACTCGTCGTAATAAATCCCAAACCCCATTTACCAAATGCTGCCGTGATATACCCATGTTCCTGTAAGATATTGGCAAACGTAACAACAGAATCAGGCAAAGGAAATTGCCCTTCGGGCTTGGTTCCCTTATTGCCCCGTACTGCTGTATGTCCTGTATGCAACCCCGTCATCAGGCTGGCGCGTGATGGGGCACAAACAGCAGTGCCCGCATAGAATTGGGTAAATCTCTTTCCATAAGCAGCCATCTTATCGATATTGGGCGTTTCTGTTTTTAATTGCCCGTAACAACCGATATCGCCATAGCCAAGATCATCCGCCAAAATGAAAATGATATTGGGTTGCTTTTGCTGTGCAGCAATTACTCCATGAAAAAAAAGAATAATCAACGTTATCGATACTTTCCGATTCATCATAGTAGATCAATTTTCACTCAACCAATCTTACTTCACATCCTGGTAAATTTCGACTTCGATCAGACTGAGCCTTCCTTTATCATTCGCATCATTCCTGGCTACACCGTCATCCAGTTTCTTACCTCCCATTTCAGGCATACGATTATCATTTTGTGCTTTTGCTGCAGCCATCAGTTCAATCCTCACTTTTTTACCTTTCACCGGTTTGCAAATTATATTATAATACCCAAGACTTCGTTGCGTGGTATCGGCAAATACTTCTTTATTATCTACCAGGATACGCAACGGGTATGTTCTTGACCGGAAATTATTCAGCTTCAGATTGATTTGATTAACGACAGCTGGCTTATCCAGCTCATATTCGATCCAGGCAGTTGACAGTTTTCCATCGTTATACCAATCCGTCATTTCATTATCATCATAACTTTTGTAAGCACTATCCGTATTGGCTCCAGCTTTTACACGAACAATTTTCAACGCTACCCTCGATATTTTGAATGAAGGCGTCAGCGGTGTTGGACCACGTTTCACTCAAACCATCCTGTACATTAACCGCTGATGATTGTAAGATGATCGTATCGGCTACCAATCCTTCTGCCTTTGCCACCAATGCAATTTGTCCTGCTGTCGTCGTGGTACGTAGCAGCACACGGTTGAGACCGCATTCCACCGGTAACGAGGTCGATAAAATATAATTACCCGGTCCCTGCGCCATTCCTCCTCTCCATTCTGCATTGCCGAGCAATGAAAAATCAATCATATTCATAGCAGTGGGGCAACGTTTTCCTTTTTTATCCATGACCTCCACCTGCACCAGCGCCAGGTCGTGTCCATCGGCTAACAATTTACCGGGATGAGGAATAACAGAGAGTTTCAAGGCATAAGGAGTACCGGCCGTTTCAATACTTGTGTTACATACCGCTTTCCCGTTTTTATCATAACCGATCGCCCTGATCGTGCCCGGCTGCCATTGAATAGTTTTGAATGTATATAAGAAACGGTTGCTTTGTTCTCCAAAACCCAGCGAATGATTATTAATAAATAACTCCACCTTATCAGCCGAAGACACTACATAGATATCTTTTTTGACAGAGGGTTCATAGTTCCAGTGACCAATGATATGAATACCAGGTTTCTCTACATCCACCCATCCATCCCACATGACCTGGTTGGCATAAAAATTTTCTTTTTTAATCCGTAATGCATCTACTTCACCGCTTCTCCTGAAATTCTCTGCTCCCCGGTGGTGGGTATTGGTTTCAGAGAAAACAATGTTCACGCCACCCGAACTGACACGACTGCCGGTACCCGGTCTCTCTTTCCAGTATTCATACCAGCGTTTTACATTTTCTACAGCATGGCTTTCCTGGTTGCGGTTATATTCGCTCGCATCCTGTCCCTTATATAAAGGGCCATCACCATCTTTATGGTAAGGAGGTGTATAATCATCCCAATATTTACGAAGACCCTCATCGCGGGAAAATTCCATAGCCCAAACCGGTTTGCCGGCGCTCTTATTTATATAAAGCATTTCACCACCGTATTCGGCTTCCTTACTATCCAGCATTTCCCGTGAACCGATTGCGCGACCGCCATGAGGATCGTACTGATCACGGATCGTTTTCATTTCTTTCATGTGTGGTTCGCTGATATTCTCATTACCACATTCATAAAATATAATACTGGGATTATTTTTATTGTAAATGATCGCATCCCGCATTACAGCTTTCCGCTGCTCCCATCTTATACCTTCAACATCTTTCTCTGCATCACCTGCCGGCATCGCCTGCATCAGCCCAACCCGGTCGCAACTTTCGATATCCTGTTTCCACGGTGTGATATGCATCCAGCGGACAAGATTTCCATTTCCTTCTACTATCAAGCCGTTGCTATAATCGCTGAGCCAGGCCGGTACACTCAACCCGATCGCGGGCCATTCATTCGAGGTACGTTGCGCATAGCCATGCACCTGCATCACCCGGTCGTTTAGATAAAACATCCCGTTCTTAAAGGCCGTTTTGCGAAAGCCGGTGCGCGTGGTAACCCAATCAACAGGTTCATTCTTTATAATAAGCCGTGTTTCCACATCATATAAATAACCATATCCCCAACTCCAGAAATTCAGCCCGGTTACAGGAGATGAAGCAGTAACAGTGGTGGTTTCACCGGCCCTGATCGTAACAGGCGCCGCTGAAAATGTTTTGATCAGTTTTCCCTGGAAATCTTTGATGACAACCTGGTAAGAAAAAGTTTTACTCTCCGCATACTCATTTTTTACCTGCGAAGAAGCTGTGATGATAGCCGAGTGCCGGCTGATATTAAAGTTGCTGGCGTAGATATATTCCCCTGTTGTACCCAGCGTAGAAAACAAAGGAAGTGTCTGGTATAATTTGCCCGTGATATGAAGGAATACATTTTTAGAAATCCCTCCATAGTTCGCATTAAAGTTCTTATCGATCCATTGAAATTTGGTATTGGTCGCTTTTTCCCGGTATTCCCAACTATTGTCCGTTCTTACAGCTATTACATTATCACCGGGTCCGAGAAAGGAAGTGATATCAAACCCAAATGCCATAACGCCATTCTCATGCAAACCAACCTTTTTTCCATTGATATATATTTCCGCGGCCTGTCTTACTCCTTCAAATTCAATAAATACTTTTTCTTCTGTTGAAGCGGGTAATTTAAAATGTTTGCGGTACCACGCAATACCTGTACTCAGATCGGCAATATCTTTTTTAAACGCATCGTCTTCATTCCATGCATACGGAAGTGTGACCGTTTTCCAGGCTGCATCATCGTATTGTGTTTGCGAAGCGCTGGAATCGTCACCCACAAAGACTTTCCAGGCAGCGTTGAAATTATACTTTGTCCGTTGAGCGAGAGATTGATTAGCCAAAAAAAGAAAACCAATTATATAAACCAGTAAATAACTACGCTGCTTCATTTTTGATGAGTTTCCCCGTTCCTGCTTTTATTTCAATTTATAGATTTCAGAACCTGCCAGTAAAAAACAACCCAATCCATAATCTTCGAAATCAGGTATCTTATCATAACTGACCGGTTGTCCGTCTTTGGGTTCTTTACCCGTACTCTGCATATATCCTAATTTACCATCGGGATGCACACAATCCTTTACCAACGCATCCCATGCGTGTAAGGCGACCGGCAAATACACTTTGCGATCGATCATACCATTATTAATACCCCAGGCCATGCCATATACAAATAAGGATGTACCGGTCAATTCTTTTCCGCCAAAATGATCAGCATCATGCAGGCTCACATTCCAGAAACCATCTTTCCGCTGTATCGGCAATAAAGCCATCAGCATGTCTTTATAATCCTGTACATATTCTTCATAATGCGGATCCGTTTTAGGCAACAGGGATAGTACACGCACATAAGCCGCTACTACCCATCCATTGCCACGGCTCCAGTAACAATCCTCTCCATTCGGTTCTTTGTAAGGTGGATCGAAGTCCTTATCGCGCCACCATAAATGATCAACAGGATTGTACAATCCATTATCCCCGTGTTTATGCTTGGTATACGAATACATTTCATACATCCGGTTGAAATAGCTGGTATCATTATACAAAACACCGAGACGTGTATACACAGGCATGGCCATTTGTATCGCATCGACCCATGACCAGTCATCGATCTTTTGAGTTGTTTTCATCAGGTCGATCGATGCTTTGATATCGCGGATGCGTTCTTCCTTTTTATCGATCAGGTACAGATCGATATATGTCTGGCCACAACATTGATTATCTGCATTTCTTGTTTTGATACCATCGCGCAGACCCCATGAATGCTTTTCGCCCCAATCAACGGCATAGTCATAATAAGTTTTATTTTGATCGATACCATAAAGCGCCATCAGTCCTTCATAGTACACGGCTCTTGTCCAGATATTGCTTGGCCGTTCCCTGTCCGTCACGATCGATTTTCCCGGATCGGGCCATTTATTCATGAAATAGGCATTGGCCTTTTGCATGGCAGTCAACACATCATTTTTAGCTGGTAATTTTTTTACCGAAGAACATCCTGCCAGTAACAGGAAGGTTACGATCCATATATAAGAGAGGTTGCGCCTTACAGTCTTCATGCGTCAGTTTTTATGGTTTGCAATTGGTTTCAGTTTACCGGGAATCAACCGGTGATATATTTCTTTATCCCTTTTATTTTTTTCAATTCCTGCGCAATGATAGTAGCATTGATCAGGGAACCTTCACGATTGGGATGGGTATGATCGACAGGAAAGAATGTTTTTACTTTTTCCTGTCCGAGCTTTTCATATTGTTCCGCTATCAGGTTATTGAGATCGATAAAATAAGCGCCGGTCTGTTCAGCGATCTGCTTTGCCCACAAACTATAACTTTCATTGGAACGGATCACCTTGCCATCTTTCCAGTCGTTGCGGGGTATCGGCGAACAAATAATAGCAATTCCTTTTTTGGCTTTGGTTTCTTCCACGTATTTACGCATGTACCATCCATAGGTGTGAACGGTTTCCTGTTGCTTGCGGATAGGATTATAAATATCCTTGCTTTCTTCACCGATACCTTTGATGGTACCGCGGGCACGGGAGGTATCATCCAGTGCGCCACCATCGTTGTGGCCGAATTGCATGATCACATAATCCCCGGGATGGATAACCGCCATGATCTTATCCCATCTTCCTTCTGTAATAAATGTACGGCTGCTGCGGCCACCGATCGCATAATTGCGCACACTCATTTTATTGGTATCGATATGCTGATCCATGAAACTTCCCCAGCCCCATAACCCATCACTTCCGGCACCACTACCGTTCTTAACAGTAGAATCTCCAATGATATAAAAAACAGGTTTCTCTTTTTTAAGCATTATAAAAGAAGAAACAAGTACAAGTAAAGAAAATAAGGCTACCGGTAACCTGGATTTATTTTTCATTTCTTAGCTGATTTATTATTGGTAATGAGAGTAATGGCAGGGCGCGGTGGTGTTTTCATCCCTTCTCCCATATAAAAACTGGTATGCGGCGGTTGATTATATGCTACATTCTGCCAGGCGATACTTAACCGGTATTGCGGATCATGCATAAATGTATAAAAACGTTTTTTCGTGGGGATCGTCGTGGTGAAGATCCGCAGCTCTTTATTATCGGCTGTACGGCAGATCAGTTCTTCGCGCCAGTCGCCAAAGATATCGGCTGATAAACAGGGATTCGATTTGGTGCCATTATTACGTACACAATTAAAAGTTGCCGCATCCAGAAGCGTGGTCGTACTGCATTTTTCATATTCCCATTTACTGATATTGGTTCCGTTCAGAATTTCACTCATCACATCTCCATCCCAGAAAATACCCATATTGCAGGCGGGTGTGGCTTCACAGATCTTATTTCCTTTACAGTCGAACATACCTGTAATTCCAGCACCAGCTACCCAGCATTCATAGCCGGGATAACGCGGATCGATATCCAATGCCAGACCGCGACCAGGGCCTTCACCGTCTGCACCTGCTTTGATCGATGCTTTTTTCCAGATGATCTCACCGGTCTTTGCATCGCGGAAACTTGCTCCTGCGTCATCAAAACGCTCCTGTATATCGAATACTTCCAGTCCGGGTCTTGAAGGATCGAGATCGCTGACATGCAATGCATCTCCATGACCCAAACCAGTTGAATAAAGTCCTTTACCATCATCATCGATACACATGGCGCCATAGATAATTTCATCTTTGCCATCATTATCTACATCCGCTACCGTTAAATTATGATTACCCTGCCCGGCATAGGCTTTCATATTATTGTTGGAATCGAATACCCAGCGTGAAGCCAGTTTTTTATCCTTCCAGTCCCAGGCTGCAAGTATTGTTCTTGTATAATAACCACGGCACATAACAAGGCTCGGATGCACACCATCGAGATAGGCTACACAGGCGAGAAAACGATCCATCCGGTTTCCATATCCATCGCCCCACATTTCTTTTAGTTGTTCGGTAGAAGGCGTTAATGTGGTCGGATATCTTGGCGGTATATAATCAACTGTGTTCATTGCCTCTCCCGTTTCGCCATTGAATACAGTTAAGTATTCAGGCCCGGATAAAATATATCCTTTTTCATTGCGCCAGTCTTTGGTAGAATCACCAATGACATTTCCTTTGGCATCCATGCTGCCATCAGCTGTTTTCATAGCTATTTCTGCCTTGCCATCTCCATCGAGATCATAGACGATGAATTGTGTATAGTGTGCGCCTTCGCGGATATTTTTTCCAAGATTGATTTCCCATAAAAAAGTTCCATCAAGTTTGTATGCCTGGAAAACCGGCGGATCAGTAACCCCGGCCTGGGAATTATCGTGCGAGCGACCCACCTGGTGAAGAACGATCTCGTATTGACCATCTCCGTCGAGATCTCCTACACTTGCATCGTTGGGAGCATACCCGGCAGGTGTATGCAAAGGAATAGAAAGATAAGTTTTGGATAAAGGCTTGATGGTATACGAAGAAATTGTACTGCTCTCTTTTCCTTTTATCACCGTCGCCACTTCGTAGGTATATGATTTTGCAGAATCTTTGCCTGCATCTAACCACCAGGTAACATCGGTAACAGGCTTTTTATTGAGCTTACTTCTTTTACCACCAGTGGGTGTACAATAAATATTAAATGCTGTAGCGGGATCTTCTGTTCCGAGTAAACGCCAACTGACAAAAATATTTCCTTTTCCATCAGGGACTGCTATTACGCCCCTGTCAAGAAATTCCATTTGCCGTTGTGCGTGAACAGGAAGCCAGCTGGCCATTGCGGTCAGCATACAAAAGAGGATCGTGTTTTTCATGATCAAAAAATTATAGTCTTAGTCCGGTTGAGTTCTTTATCGATACGTTCTGGTTGCCGGCAGTAGTAATTATGACGTTTTTCCAGGACCAATCCTTTGCATAATTGATTTCTCCTGCTGATTTTGCATTCACCTTTACATCAGTGAAATTGAAATTCTCCAGGTAAGATTGATCCAGGCCAATCGCTGTTACTGCTACGCCGCTTTGCCTGACCGTAACATCTTTTACATATATATTTCTGAAATGCGGTATTCCTTTTTCCGCAGGCTCTACTTTATGCAATAATGTCTTCCAGTGAGCAGGTATGGAATCATAATTATATCCATCCGGTAGTTTTGAATAACTATACGCCGGGTTCCAGTTCATCGTATAGGAAAAAGCAGTGCGTACGCTATCCATAATATTATTCACGAAATGAATATCTTCTACAATGCCGCCTCTTGTAGTAGCGGATTTAATTAAAAATCCATTAGAGGTGCCGATACCACGCATACCTGTTGCCAGCACATGCCGGATACTTCCTGCTGTTTCACTACCCAGTGTAATCACACCGGCGCCACGCCTGGCTGTTGAATTACGGATAACAACATATTCGGTGGACCGGTTAACACGTTGCCCATCCCAGTCACGTCCTGCCTTAAGACAAAAATTATCATCATTACAATCAATATCGCAATTCTCAACAAGGATCCAGGTAGAAGAATCGATATCGATACCATCGGTACTGGGGCCATGACCATCTTCATTATTGCGGATCGTGACCTTATTCACTGTTACATGATCAGAATATAATAATTGTACGGTCCAGAAACCCGCATTGGAAAAAGTAAGTCCATCGAGTGTAATATCCGAACAGGATTGCACCAGAAAGGTGCGGATGCGTTTGGCATCATAATCTGATGCCCAGCGAAGACCTTTGGGTTCATATTCACGGCGCAGGGCCCAGTATTTATCCCAGCAAAATTTACCGCGGGCATTGATCTTTCCTTCGCCACTGACCTTTACATTTTTCTGACCGATAATATTAATGAGTGCAGCGGGCCATTTCATTTCAATACCGGCGATACGGGTATCGATCTCGGGATAATCGGCAAAATCCTGGCTGCCGATAAGCAGCACATCTTTGGCGATCAGGAGGTGAACATTACTTTTTAAAAATAGAGAACCGGTCAGGTAAGTACCGGTTTTAAATGTCACCGTACCACCACCTTTGGCAGCACACTCATCAATTGCTTTTTGTATAGCAACAGTAGCGAATTCGTTGCCATTGGAAGCGGCTCCGAAATCGTTGACGAGAAATATCTTTTTGGAAGAAGGTTGCTTACGTGCGCCCACTTTTTTGGTCCATTCCATTGAGGGATCGGTCTGTGCAGCAGCTAAAAAAGCCAGGAGAGAAAATATAGATATCGTACACAGTTTCCTGTATGGCAATAGCAGCATAGCAATCACGATTTGATGGTGGAAGATAAGTGCATTAGGGCGGGCAGCTATCCTGTGTTGTCCTGCAATTGTCTGAACCAGGATTGGGGAGGATTGTTGGATTTTCAGGATAAACATTGTCGTAGCAAGCAGTATGGGATAATACATTTATCTATCCTATTCCTGTAAATCCCATAATCCCCCCAAATCATGGTTCAGACAACGACTTAAATTCCGTTCCTGCTATTCTAAACATTGTACCATGTCTTGCACCTGCCGGCATTGTTATTTTATCGGATATATCCGTCCAGTTAGTAAGATCGGGAGAAGCCACTGCCCCATACCGGCGATCCCTGTACTTATCGAAATATACGATCCATTGACCATTTACCTTAATAGTAGTGGGGCCTTCTGCCCAGTAATCACCGGTGATGGGCGCGGAAGGTTTGCCATAACCCGATGTTAATTTTTTACTGGTGGAGATGCGGATATTTTTTTGAGGTGGATACCGTGTTTCATCTTTTACAAACATGACATATTGCGAACCATTCATTCGGATTGTTGCATCGATTGCATTGAATCCCTGATCGTATAAAAGCTGGGTGGGAGAGAATTTGGTGAAATCTTTGGTGATCGTATAATAAATGCGATGATTGTAATGGTTGTCACCGGTGCTATCACCGGCACTAAAGCGACCGGGGATGGTGGTGGCCCAATAGATCATATATTCTTTCTTCTTATTGTCATAAAAAATCTCGGGTGCCCAGCAGTTCTTTGCAGAATCTTCGTGTTGCATGACGGGAATGTATTGTTGTTCGCTCCAGTGCAGGAGATCAGCAGAAGAAGCATGGCCGATACCGCGGTCATTCCAGCTGACGGTCCAGACCATATGAAATTTATTGTCAGCACCGCGGATGATGCAGGGGTCGCGCATAAGTTTATCTTTGGAAACGGTTGGGTGCAGGTAAGAGCTATCATTATTTAAAGCGGTCCAGTTGTATCCATCTTTACTATATGCCAGGTGAAGTCCGTCGGCGCCATTATTTTTAAAATAAGAAAAGATGTAGACGCTGTCGGAAGAGGGTTGAGCGATCATTACCAGGGAACATAGAGAAGAAAGGAAGGTAAAAATATATTTCATGTTATTTTATTTAAGGTGACACCTCGGGGGTCAGGGTGTCACCTCCTGAGGAAAATATCGTTCTGGATTGAGGGCTTCACCGTAAAAAACTGGTGCTGCCACCAGGAGGTGATACCTTCCCACCAAGGTGTCACCTTGGTGGGAAGGTGTCACCTCGTTAATGTCACACTCATCAATCCTATGACAACATCATTGGCGATTGCTTTCACCATGATACTTTTTAATTCTTTCTTCGGATCCAGAGCAAGATCCAGTACCGTCGCCGCACCACCATCTATACCCCTGTTTGAAAATCCCCTGATCGTAGTAAAATCCTTAAACTCCCTTGTATCAATCCCCGGTTTCAAATACACCCGCAATGGCTTCGGCCCACCAGTCGTAAATGCAAATCCATCTTCATAATAATCCTGCTCGATCGGCCACCAGGTCTCCGGGTTTTCCAACTTCAGGATCGATTCCGATCCATCCTTATACGTAATCACTACTTCCCCATTGACGAAACGGCTCTGCATAGGGTTGGTAGAACCCGCCATTAAAAACCAGGCATGCGATGCTTTTCCCGCCAACGGAATACGGACCGAATCGGGATAATTATCCCATTGAGATGTAAAGACAATATTCTTCTGATCCATTACCGATGGTGTGGCAAATGGAATGCCCTCCGTAGTAACGATCTCATTTTTTTCTCCGGCCCGTTTACGCAAACCTGAATCATCAATCACTGCATTCGTCAACGGATAAGCCCAGTTGCCAATTCCCTGCGTTGGCAATTGCAAAGTAGGAACCGCCGGTCGCGGGGACAGGTATTCATTCTTAAATATATTCGTTACCTGGTCATTATAATAGGGTAACAGGTCGATCTTTTCATACCTGCTATTACTATCGTTTTGTGTAGTAGTAATTGCTTGCTTTTGTTTTACCAATATATCTACCGGCTCCCACCAGGTAAATGAACCTTGTTTTACTTTTATAAAAATAGTTTTATCTCCTGCGGTCGTACTCGTAATGCCTGAAATTGCATGCGCTGATCTCTGAATAGTTCCCAATGCCTGTTGAGGATCGTAGCTTGACAGCATGGTCACGGTTTTACCAGTAATGGCTAGTTTTTGTTTTGCTGTAACAACCGAATCATATACCAACCCACTTATTTCCTTTCCTTGCCATTCAATAAGAACAGCATATTCACCCTGGGCCGGTAAACTGATCTCGATAACCGGTTTACCTACCAATATGCCAGCCGCTCTCCAATTTATTTGTCTCCCATTCAGCGTAACAGCGGCAACTCCATCCCTGTAAGCCGGCACTATTAATTTTACGTGTAGTATTTTCCGGAATGACTGGCTGATAAAGTATTGATCAACCAACCCGCTTCTTGAAAAATCAAATTTGATATCAGGTGTTTCCAGCTTTGCATATTTCCAGGCAGCAGGAAACCCGGGTTCGATAGTCAGTGTATCATGCAATGCATCCGGCTGAATACCAAATAAACCCTCCACCAGTGAACGACCCGCCATACCAATACCATCGGCAAAATCACGGTACAATTCACCACGTATCGCATCATAAAATGAAAGCTGTTCAAAGTTGCCGGGCGATGAACTCAGATACATCGTCTCCATGATCGTACTGCGCCATAAATGAAAGGCTGCTTCCGTTCTTCCTCCCTCCCAGTAAGCTAATGCCGTATGAAGATTCTCGGCCATAGCTACATTGTTCAACGACCATGTATAGGGTTGCCAGTTGGAAGTACTGAGTAAATACAGGTTATTCTCATCCAGTCCTTTTGCCAGTACAGGAATATGCGGAATATGAAGATCGATATAACGAAGTGAACGATACGCCTTAAAAGCATCGGGCACTTTGGAATCGAGCGCGTGATAGATCGTCCATACCGCCGCAGCCGGATGCAGCAGTTGTTTTCCCAACAGGTCTTTATACTCTGCATACCAGCCTTCTTTCGGCAACCATAATTTGTTATTGATAGCCGTCAATATCTTCGCGGCTTCCTTTTCGTAGGGTGCAGGATCTTCACCGATCAATACAGTTAAAGCTGCTGCTGTTTTATTTGCCCTGTAATTATAGGCTGATGAATGGGTAACACCACCGCCGCTATACTGTAATGCATCACTGGCCCAGATAGCCGCATAAGAATCATACAATCCATCGCCATCTGCATCAAAGTTTCTTTTTTCCCAGGCAAGGTGCCGTTGCAGCAGGGGCCACATTTTTCTTACATACGCCGTATCGCCATTCCAGTTAAAATGATTCAGCAACTGGTCGATAAATACCAGGTTCATATCATAATGGTGCGGCCTGAAATCACCATTAGGATTTCTTGAAATGTAACCACTGCTGAATAAAGAAGTACCTAATTTCTCCTGTTGCCTGCCCAGGTGCAAAGCCGTATCAGCTACTACCGACCCGGTCAATGGAGTAGTCAGTTGTGACAACGCATAACTATTAAAATGTTTCTGCGCACGATCATGCCAGCCCAATACATCCGCTACATACGCGCCACGCCATCCATTAAGCCGCATCCGCCAGGCAATGGCACCATGCATAAAAGAAGGATCTTCCCACACCGCATCGGCTGCTATACTTAAAGCACCGCCAATGGTATTGATATATGGATCAGGTGTAGTTACTTTTATTCTTCCCGCCAGCTGCGAACGCGTTTGTTCAGCAGCATCAAAAATACCCGGCAGGTCATTATAAACAGTTGTTTTATCCGCC
>CAMLGR010000117.1 GCA_946479615.1 uncultured Bacteroidota bacterium
CATTACGGTTCCTGCTGTAGTGCCATCGCTTTTCCAAAGTTCCATTCCATTCACATCATTGCTTGCAGTGAAGAATAATTTATTGCCGATAGCTGTTAATCCGAATGGATAACCACTTTCATTGCCCGGCCAGATATCTTTTACCATTACGGTTCCTGCTGTAGTGCCATCGCTTTTCCAAAGTTCCATTCCATTCACACCATTGCTTGCTGTAAAGAATAAAGTGCCATTTACATTGGCAAGCGACTGGAGATCGGCAGATGAAGAATTAGGATTGATATCTTTTATCATTATGGTTCCGGCTGCTGTACCATCACTTTTCCATAATTCCGTTCCGTTGATACCATTGTCTGCCGCGAAATATAAAATGCCATTGATATTTACCAATCCTGAAGGATAACTTCCCATCGAACCTGGCCGGATATCTTTTACCAGCACAGTTCCGGCTGCTGTACCATTACTCTTCCATAACTCCACTCCTTCGGTGCCACTACTGGCAACAAAAAATAAAGTGCCATTCACATTGGTGAGATAACCAATACTACTGTTGGCCAGGCCCGGATTGATATCTTTTACCATTACGGTTCCGCCAGCAGTGCCATCGCTTTTCCAAAGCTCCATTCCATTGACGCCATCGTTAGCGGCAAAGTATAATGTATTATAAATAGAAGTGAGATAACAGATGTTACTGCTCGCAGATCCGGGATTAATATCTTTTATTAATGAAAATTGCTGTGCGCCGGCAGCGGTATAACAGAAAAGAAGAAAAAATAGCAGTTGCTTTTTCATAGATAGCGGATAATGACCTTAACTAAAATATGCGAAACAAATGAGACACAGAAGCGTTTGATTATCAATTCTTAATAATTAAGTGATAGCACTTAGAAAACCTAAAACCGCCCACTTAGGATTTTTACTTAACTCACTTACCCGGTATCCCGGGTATTTATGGAATAGTATGGCACCCGGCTGCCGGACAAACCTCGGTTGAAGGATGTTGAACGGAAGGGTTTTTGTTATACTAAAAAGAGAAAATCTGGTTTCTTTTAACCCTTTCTGCACTTATCCCGGACACGATATTTACTAAATTGCAACTATGCCTTTTAAGCTTAATTCTCCCTTTCCTCCTGCCGGCGATCAACCGGAAGCTATCCGTCAATTGACCGAAGGAATCCGTTCTGATGAGAAGTTTCAGACCCTGCTGGGGGTAACAGGCAGCGGGAAAACATTTACGATGGCCAATGTTATTCAGAATGTACAAAAGCCTACGCTGGTTCTGACCCATAATAAAACCCTGGTTGCTCAATTATACGGCGAGTTCAGGCAGTTTTTCCCCGAAAATGCTGTCGAATATTTTGTCTCCTATTATGATTATTACCAGCCCGAAGCCTATATGCCGGTGAGCGATGTATATATTGAAAAAGATCTTAGCATTAATGCGGAACT
Source organism: uncultured Bacteroidota bacterium (assembly GCA_946479615.1). The sequence continues at coordinate 1,447 of CAMLGR010000117.1, forward strand.
CGATAAACTCCGCCTGCGCGCAACGAGTAGTTTGCTGAGTGGCCGTAGAGATATCATTGTTGTGGCATCGGTGAGCTGTATTTATGGTATGGGTAATCCCACCGATTATGAAAATGGGATCATCCGTATCAATAAAGGCCAAACCTTATCACGCCAGGGGTTTCTTCATTCATTGGTGAATTCATTATACAATCGCACGACCATCGAGTTCAACCGGGCGACGTTCCGTGTTAAAGGCGATACTGTTGATATCAATCTTCCCTATACCGATTACGGTTATCGTGTTTCGTTTTTTGGCGATGAGATAGAAGCGATAGAAAGTATCGATGTCATAACCGGGAAAAGAATTGCTGCGATGGAGAATGCTGCTATCTTTCCTGCCAATCTTTATGTAGCCCCAAAAGATATTCTTCAACAGGTGATCTACGAGATACAGGATGAAATGCAATCGCAAGCCGAGTATTTTAAAAATACCGGGAAGTTTATCGAGGCGCAACGGTTAAAAGAAAGGGTGGAATACGATCTCGAAATGATCCGTGAATTAGGATATTGCAATGGTATCGAAAATTATTCGCGGTTTTTTGACAGGAGAACACCCGGTACAAGACCTTTCTGTTTACTCGATTATTTTCCGAAAGATTACCTGATGATGATCGATGAGAGCCATCAAACCATTCCACAGGTAAGTGGTATGTATGGTGGTGACCGCAGCCGTAAACTGATACTGGTTGATTATGGTTTCCGGCTGCCCAGTGCATTGGATAACCGACCGCTTAATTTTCATGAGTTTGAATCCATGCAGAACCAGGTGGTTTTTGTATCTGCCACACCCGATGATTATGAACTCGAAAAAACAGAAGGTGTCGTTATCGAACAGGTGGTACGTCCAACCGGTCTGCTCGATCCCCCTATCCAGATAAGACCCAGCGTGAACCAGATCGATGACCTGCTTGACGAGATCGATAAGACAGTCACCAAGGGTGATCGTGTATTGGTGACTACGCTGACCAAGCGAATGGCGGAGGAAATGGATAAATATTTACATCGTATCAATATCAAATCAAAATATATCCATAGCGAAGTAGATACACTGGAAAGAGTGGAGATATTAAGACAGTTAAGATTGGGTGAGATCGATGTATTGGTCGGCGTGAACCTGCTGCGGGAAGGATTGGACCTGCCGGAAGTTTCATTGGTGGCTATCCTGGATGCGGATAAAGAAGGTTTTTTACGGAATGAAAAATCATTGACACAGACAGCAGGACGGGCAGCGAGGAATGTAGATGGATTCGTCATTTTTTATGCTGATAAGATGACGGAAAGTATGCAAAAGACCATCGATGAAACCAACCGTCGTCGTGAAAAACAGGTCGCTTATAATATTGCTCATAACATCACACCTTCTACTGTTAAGAAAAGCAAGGAGCAGGTGTTTGCGCAAACTTCTGTACTGGATATTAAAGGATATGATCCGCGTAATCCTTATGCGATCGGCGCCGATGAAGAACTGGTAACGGTGGCTGCAGAAGAACAGGCAGAGTATAAAACCATACCACAGGTGGAGAAGGCGATCAGCCGTATTAAAAAAGAAATGGAAAAAGCAGCGCGCGATCTGGATTTTATGGAAGCAGCGAGATTACGGGATGAGATGTTCCAGATGCAAAAAAACTTAGAAGGTATGAAGAAGTAGAGAATGATAGCAGGATGAATAGAACACGGATGAAAGTGGATGGACGGATATTAAATTGATCTTTAAATATGAGAATTACTACTTATAGACATCTATCCATATTACATCCGTCCATCCACTTTTATCCGTGTTCCATATCATTATCGTCCCAATATATTAGAATACTGACCAATCAGCATAAAACCCCCTGATTTATAGCTCAAAAACAAGGTCATCGTAGTTTTACCAGGTAGATTACTGTGTTTGTCCTCGATTTATAAATTTACACAGGGCCGGTGCTTGTGCATGGAAAACCCTTATTATATATTGCAAGAGAAAACCGAGAGTATCCAATTTCCTAAACCGAACAAATCCAGTATTTATGAAAAGACGTGTCCGTAAAATCGCAAATTTCTTTGCATTCAACCTCCTTTTCTTCGCCTTATACCTGAACTTTATTCACAAAGACAAGGTTGTTTTCGCTACTGAACAAACTGCTGCACCAGCTAACAATGCTGCTTTCAGCGGAACAGTATTGGTTAAGAATCCAGAAAAATATCTGGAACACAAATCAGCTACTGAAGTTCATACCAGCGAGATCGCAGGTAAATAAGAAAACCGAATTCAGAAGATATTGTTAACCCCGGGTTTGACCCGGGGTTTTTGTGCTTATACACCTGGCTGCCGCCTGCCCGAAAACCTTAACTTAGCGGGATGGCTAAAAAAGTTTTCCTGCTCGATGCAATGGCACTTATTTTCCGTGCCTACTATGCGCTTATCCGCAATCCGCGGCTGACCTCCAAAGGACGGAATACCAATGCACAATTCGGTTTTACCAACGCCCTTGTGGAGTTGATCACCAAGCAAAAGCCATCTCATATGGCTGTCTGTTTCGACACAGCCGCTCCCACAGAAAGACATACCGAGTTTGAAGGTTATAAAGCGGGCCGCCAGGAAGCGCCGGAAGATATACTGGCCGCCATCCCCGATATCAAAAAACTGGTCAATGGTTTTAATATCCCTGTTATTGAAATGGACGGTTACGAGGCCGATGATATTATCGGTGCGCTGAGCAAGCAAGCTGAAAAAGCTGGGTATGAGGTTTTCATGGTCACACCGGACAAAGATTATGGTCAACTGGTTTCCGATAAGGTAAAAATCTATAAGCCCGGTTACCAGGGTGGTGATGTGGAGATCCTCGGACCGGAAGAAGTGTGTGCCAAATGGAATATTAAAAATGTGTCACAGGTAATAGATATCCTCGGCCTGATGGGTGATGCGGTAGATAATATTCCCGGTATTGCAGGTATAGGAGAAAAAACAGCCGCTAAATTACTGGCCGAGTACGATACGCTTGAAAATGTATTGGCCAACGCCGATAATATCAAAGGCGCAATGGGAGAAAAGATCAGGAAGGGAAGGGAAGACGCTATCCTTTCTAAAAAACTGGCCACCATTATTACATCTGTACCGGTTGAGTTTCACGAAGAAGATTTTAAGATAAAGGAATACGATAAAGAAAAGCTGAAAGACATTTTTACCGAACTCGAATTTAAAACACTGGGCAAAAGAATACTGGGAGAAGAATTTGCCGGAGCTGCACCCGCCAAAGGAGTGGTGGAAAAAGAGATTCCGCAGGGAGTACAAACCGATCTCTTCGGAAATATTATCGAGGCACCCGCCTCAAAACCCGCTATTGAAGAACCCGCCGAACCGGCTGAAGGATTAAAAGCAGAAAAAAATATTACCAATACAGCACACACTTATGAAGCTGTCCAGGGAGATGCCGCTATAAAAAAACTGGTCACTGAATTAAAGAAGCATACAGAAATATGTTTTGACACCGAAACCACCGGTATCGATGCCAATGATGCAGAACTGGTAGGCCTTAGTTTCTCCATTACTCCCGGTACCGCTTATTATATTCCCTGTCCGCCCGACCAGGAACAAACAAAAGCTATATTATCTCTTTTGAAACCATTGTTTGATGATAAAAAGAAAATATGGATCGGTCAGAATATAAAATATGACCTGCTGGTATTGAAATGGTATGGCGTTGAGATCGTGGGAGAGTTATTTGATACGATGCTGGCCCATTACGTGATCGAGCCCGATGGCAAGCGTGGCATGGATATGCTAAGCGCCAAATATCTTGGTTATGAACCTGTGCATATCGAAGAATTGATCGGCAAGAAAGGAAAGTCGCAAGGCAATATGCGTGATGTGGAGATTGAGAAAATAAAAGATTATGCAGCAGAGGATGCCGATATCACATTACAATTGAAGAATGTCTTTGTTCCGCTTTTAAAATCCAAAGAAGTAGAAAAAGTTTTTTCGGAAGTAGAGAATCCGCTGGTAAAGGTATTGGCAGATATGGAATACGAAGGCATCAGGGTTGATACGGAATTTTTAAACAGTTACTCCAGGGACCTGGAAAAAGATGCGAAGAAAGCAGAAGAGAATGTGTATGACCAGGCAGGTGTTCGCTTTAACCTGGCTTCGCCAAAACAATTGGGCGAAGTGTTGTTCGATAAATTAAAACTGGATCCTTCCGCTAAAAAAACAAAGACCGGCCAGTATCAGACCGGTGAAGATGTATTGTTGAAACTGGCTGCCAAAGGTCACCAGATCGTAGATGATATTCTCACGTTCCGTGAAATGACAAAGCTGAAATCTACCTATGTAGACGCTTTGCCACTACTGATCAATAAAAAAACAGGAAGGGTGCATACGACTTATGGACAGGCAGTAGCTGTAACAGGAAGATTGGCCAGTAATAATCCCAATCTTCAAAATATTCCTGTGCGTACAGAAAGAGGAAAAGAGATCCGTAAAGCATTTATTCCGAGAGATGATAAGCATATTCTTCTTTCGGCGGATTATTCACAGATCGAATTGCGGATCGTAGCTGCTATCAGTGCTGACGAGAATATGTGTGCAGCATTTAAGGGTGGTACCGATATTCATACGGCCACAGCAGCGCGGGTATACAATGTTGCTGAAAAAGAAGTAACCAAGGAAATGCGGTATAAAGCCAAGAGCGTCAATTTTGGTATTATCTATGGGCAGGGCGCATTTGGCCTGGCTGATAACCTGGGTATTTCGCGTACAGAAGCCAAAGAGATCATCGATAATTATAAAAAACAGTTCCCGGGTATTCAGAAATACATGGACGATACGATCAACTTTGCACGTGAGCATGGTTATGTAGAAACGATCATGGGAAGAAAAAGATGGTTGCGCGATATCAATTCCGCGAATTTTACCGTAAGAGGTTTTGCCGAACGAAATGCGATCAATTCGCCGATACAGGGTACTGCTGCCGATATGATCAAACTGGCGATGCAGAAAGTGCATACAGCTATGAAGAAGGCAAAGATGCAAAGCAAAATGCTGTTACAGGTGCATGATGAATTGGTATTCGATGCCCTGAAAACAGAAGTAAAAGAGTTGAAACCATTGATCATCGAAAACATGCAGATCGCATTGCCTTTGTCGAACGGTGTTCCTGTCATTGCAGAATGCGGAGAAGGTATCAACTGGCTGGAAGCGCACTAAAACTGCCCTGTTCCCCCTAAATAACCATCATATGAAATACACTTTCTTAGTTGTATGTTTTGTCGTTACCGCTTTCAGCACAACTGCACAGTCATTAAAAATGGATTTTGAGACTTATGATCCTGTCAATACACTGATTGTTCCCAAACATATGCTAACCCGATCTAAATTCCCTTTTATCGATGTACATAATCACCAGGGAGGTATGGCTACACAAGATCTCAAGGGCCTGATCACGGATATGGATAAGATGAATATGAAGGTGATGGTCAACTTAAGCGGCGGAAATGGAGAACAGCTCCGTAAAATGACCGTGAATATAAAAGAACATTATCCGGACCGCTTTATCGTTTTTGCCAATATCAATTTCAATGGCATTGGTACAGCAGGCTGGACCTCCAACGCGGTAAAACAACTGGAAGAAGATGTAAAGAATGGGGCCAATGGCCTGAAAATATTCAAAAACCTGGGTTTCTCTGTGAGAGATAATAATGGCAAACGAGTAGCCGTAGATGATCCGCGGCTTGCTGATATCTGGGAAAAATGCGGCGAGTTAAAGATACCTGTGCTCATTCATACAGCCGATCCGAAACCTTTCTGGGATAGCCTGGATGCAAAGAATGAACGCTGGCTGGAACTGGCTACACATCCAGGACGTAAACGCGGACCCAACGATCCTGAACCCTGGGAGGATTTGATAGAAGAACAACACCGTATGTTTAAAAAACATCCCCGGACTACTTTCATCGCTGCCCATTTCGGTTGGTATGCCAACGATCTCGATCATTTAAGTAAACTGATGGATGCTTTACCAAATATCGTTGTGGAATTTGGTGCAGTGATTGCAGAACTGGGACGGCAACCTAAAAGAGCCAGCCAGTTTTTTACGAAATACCAGGATCGCATATTATTTGGAAAAGATAGCTGGGTGCCGGAAGAGTATGCGACGTATTTCAGGGTGCTGGAGACTGAAGATGAATATTTCCCTTATCATAAAAAATATCATGCTTTCTGGGCGATGTATGGAATGGGATTGCCGGATAGCATTTTGAAGAAGATCTATTATAAGAATGCGTTGCGTATCATACCCGGGATAGATAAGACGGGTTTTCCTGAGTAAGGTTTTTTACCACATAGGATGACAGGAACATAGAAATACACACATAGAATAATCTATGTAATTATCATTTATGATTGAAACAGTTTTCAGAAGAGAACAGGCCAAAAAAAAGCCCCGGACATAGTCCGGGACTGAAAGTATAAACTACCAGTAACCCTAATACTCTTATTATTGAGGTCTTCCCCCGCCTCTGCGCATAGAAGGTTCTATCTCATCCTTCCATTTTGTAAAATTCGCATCGCCCAGCAATGGCTTTAATTGTTTGTCTCTTTCATCTGTCAGTGGCTGCATTTTCTCACGCATTACCTGGAAATCAGGACGCTCACCACCAGCCGTCAATTCTTCACGGATCTTGTCCGATCCCCTGTAATAAGCAGCGAATACAGAATCTACCTGTGTCAGCTTTGCAGCATCGAGTTTAAAGGCGCTGTCGATCTTTTCGTGAACGCGTTTTACGCGCTCTTCTACTGTACGGCGCTGACCACCCTGTGCCATAGCTGTCATGCCGACAGCCAGTATCATTATTACTAAAAGTGATTTTTTCATGGTGCAATATTTATTGATTTATTTATGCTCTTTGTTTTTGTCTTTATCCTTCTTCGGAAAATTGATCATTCCCTTAATAACATGTTGTATCAGCGAATCGTATTTCGGACGCTGATCCGGTGTGCATATGGCTTTCAGGTTAGAGAAATGATTGAAGATGCGCTGGTCGATCGCTTTTTGCTTTTCCCCGATCTGGGTGAGGTAATGCACAACCAACGAATCAGAAGGCTGAACAAGTAAAAGTTTGTACAGACTGTCTTTTGTCATGGCGATATCCTGGAACAAAGGTTTTATCGCTTCCTTGTGTTTGTCTGTTAACTGCTCGTATTGTGCGATCTGCTGGTCATTGAAGCCGGCCGAATCTCTCAATGTCTTGATCATGTAAGCCCTCATACCACCTTGTTGCGGTGCTGCTTTTTTATTGGGGTCCCCGCATTCATTGCGAAGAAAGAAATACAGCATTACAATATTGGATAACAGCAATACGGCAATGATAAAAGCAAGGACTTTATTATTTTTTATATAAGTCATTCCGATTATGGCGTTTCGTAGTTATAAAACGTGTTGACAGCAACATTATATTCATCAGGAATGTCTGATGCTACAATGGGTGGGGCCGTAGCAGCCGGTGTGGCGGAATCAATACTCTTGAATAAGATCCATGAGTTAACCAATAGCACAGCAGATACCATCGCTGCAGCGAACAATGGCCGGCTGATAAGACTGATTATACCACCCCATTCCTTGTCCTGTCTCGCTATACGAGCGGTAAGTCTCGTATAAAAATAAGGCCGGGGTTGGGCGCGCTGAATGCCATCGAGGCTATCCAGGGCCTTCTCCACCTTATTTTCCATATCGGGTATCTGGTTCATAACTATAATATTTGACGTTATTTGATAATCAAAACCTTTGCTTACTGCCTTGTACGGTAATAGTCCTCCAGTTTTTTCCGAAGGTTATTTTTAGCCCGGTGAATCAGGGATTCCACGGAGGATACGGTAGTTTTCATCACCTCGCTCACTTCCTGGTAACTCAATCCTTCAACCTTGTGTAATGTAAATGCAATCCGTTGATTATCAGGAAGAATATTAATGGCCTGGAATAAAGCCGCTGCATCTTCCTTTTTATCCATCGCCACCCCGGGGTGGTTAAAATCGGGTGGGTGGATCACGACCTGGCTTTCTTCTCCAAATATACTTTTAACAAAAGCGAAACGCTTTTTTCTCTTTTTTCTTCTTTCGTGGTCGAGCGATTTGGTAATGGTAATACGATAGACCCAGGTGGAAAATTTGGAATCTCCTTTGAATGACGAAACCGACTGGTAAACCTGCACAAAGACTTCCTGTGCTATATCTTCCGCATCCTCAGCGTTTTGTACAATACCCAAGGCCGTGTTGAAAACCATATCCTGCCAGGTTTCAACAATTATTTTAAAAGCAGCATCATCTCCCTGCTTTAGCCGGTCCACCAGAATTCTCTCATCCAAACTCCGAATTTTTTGCTTGCGGCGATATTACGCAATTTTCTTTTAAAGAAACAACTGCGTTACCTCCTTAGAAATTCATTCCGCCGGGGCCTCCTCTCTGGCCTCCGTTGAATGTCCGCCTGGCAGCTGCCTTACCGAAATTTTTAAGGCTATAGGTGAATGTTAACATGAAGTACTGTTGCAATACTTCGCTGCGGGAATCTTCAATATAGTTCTCGGTTACTGTGCGTACGATACTTTGGTTTTGCTTCAGGAGATCAAATACAGACAGCTTCAATTCGCCGGCTTTGTTCTTCAGGAATTTCTTACCGATGGCTGCATTCCATAACCAGAAGCTCTGGTTGAATCCGTCAGATAATCCACTGTTCGATTGATTGTTGATATCGTTTTGCAGGAACCAACCGGTTTTCGTCAACAGGTTCATTTGTATACCCGCTGACTGATTCACATATTTTGAATTATTGGAAGGCTGCGATTGATTCTTTGCATTATTGAAATTAGCATTGTAAGAAAGATTGAAATCAATAAACTCGTTGATATTACTTGCGATCACAACACCGGTACTGAATGTCGTATTATTGGTAAAGCTTTTTACATAGTTGGCCAATCCCGGTAATTTAGAATAACTATATCCTGCATTCAGGTTAAGATTCGATTTGATGAATTTAACCGGCATGCTGTAGGTAAGGAAGGAACGGAAACTTTTATACCCGTTCAGGTTAACCGGTTTGGTCAACTGCGATCCTGCTTTCAATACATTGCCCTGGCCGATTACTGAATCAGCATCCGGGTTGATGAAGATGCCATTGGAAATATAACTGTCCGCCGCCTGCAGGAAGATATTCGCGAATAAACTTTGTCCTTTCTGTGTATTGGTAAATGTATAGCGGCCTGATAAGAAATGCGTATAAGATTGTTTCAGATCCGGGTTACCGCTGCTTACACGTAAGGGGTTACTGATATTCACTACGTCCTGCAATTGAGTAACAGAGGGGAAATTGGTCGAAGCCCTGTACATAATATTGATACTGCTGCGGGGCGATAATTTTCTGCGCAGCATCATATTAGGCAATACATTGGTGAATGTCTGGTCCACGGATGTGAGCGTAGGGAAGATCCTGTCGCTTTGCAAACGCGAGTTCTGTAAACTCACACCAACCATAAATTGTTTATCACGGTTCCCCACACGATAGCTCACACCACCGTTTTGTGTCATGGTAGTACTATTGAACCGGTTGGACAATGAAGTATCGAAGGCAGAAAATTTTGCGTCGTTGGGATCAAAACTATACGTCTGCTGATCCGCCTTATTTTTTGAATAAGATGGGGAGTAATTGAATTGCAATTGCCCCATTTTCCCTATGGGTTCGGTATAGGCCACATTACCCGAGAGGGTATAACCATTGGTAGTATTATCGGAGAATTGGTTCTGGACAGAATCGGGTTCAGGAATACCTCCTTTGAAAAAACGATTGACAGAAGATGTATAACTATCGCCATCATTCTGGTTAAAGGAAGTACCGAAGTTGAAAGAGATACTGCGACCTCTTTTTGCAAACGCGTGACGGTATAAAACATTATTCCTGATATTATATCCTTTGCGGTTAGCCGAGTTATTAGCGACAGATGTATTCGCCGTATCGCCATTATCATAATAAGAAATACCGTCAGAAAGCGACATGGAACGGTTTTTCTGAAAACTAAGGCTGGGAGTGATCAATAAGGTATTGAAAGAATCGATCTTGTATTCCAGTCGCAGGTTGATACGATGGTTATAATTATTGCTTACCGATCTGCTGTTCTGATCGGTAAATAAAATAGTGTTATCAGGTAATGTTGTCTGGCTGCTGAGAGATTGTACATTCCCATTATTGGCATTATTGAAAAAATAACTACCTGTTACCTCCACTTTTTTTCCCCAGGTATCACCAAAGTTCAAACCTATCGCATTGGTTTTGCTGATACCGCTTTGCTGGCCCACCAGGAAGTTAGCTGTTCCGCCACCACCGTAGTTACCTCCGCCGCCGCCACGGCCGCCACCACCGCCACGGTTACCTCCACCGCCACCAAAATTACCGCCGCCACGGCCACTGTTACCGGAACTCGTTACTCCCAACAGGTCCTGCGATCCAAAATTCTGCTGGTTGATATTATTCAGGTTTGCTACGATTGAAAGACGACGATCTCCTTTAAAGAAACTCATATTACCACCGGCGGCATAACGTTCATCTGTTCCATAGCCGGCATAGACCCGTCCAAACTGACCGTTCTTGATACCCGACTTGGTAACAATATTCAATGACTTGGTAGTATTGCCATCATCAAAACCGGTAAACTGTGCCTGGTCGCTCAGTTTATCGAATACCTGTATTTTATCGACGATCTCTGAAGGAAGGTTACGTAAGGCGGCTGTTGCATCATCGCCAAAAAACTCTCTTCCATCGATCGTTACTTTCTTTACCTGCTCACCCTGGGCTGTTACCGTACCATCTTTATCTACGGTGATCCCCGGCATTTTTTTGATCAGGTCCTCCGTAGTTGCATCAGGATTTACTTTAAACTGGCTGGCATTATATTGAACGGTATCGCCTTTTTGTTGCGTAGGAGGAATTTTTGATTCGATGGTCACATCACTGAGCTGTACGGTGATTTTAGGAATAAAAAGGGTACCTAAATCCACAACTGCTATGCTATCGCTGCTGGCCACGATCTGTTTATAGTCTTCATAGCCGATATAATGGACTTTCAAAAAGAAGGAATCCTTTGCCAGTTGAGTGAAGCGGAAAATACCTGAACTATCGGTAACAACATTGTTGATCTGTGTAGAATCCTTAAGAGAAGTAAGGCTCACTGTGGCTCCTGCAAGTGGCTTATTGTCAACGAGATCCAACAGTTTGCCCCGTATGCTTTGTGCATGAGCCGAAGCAATCATAGTGACAAGGATTAAAACCAGCAGGGTAAATTTTTTCATAAAGAAATCTTATGTAAGTAGGACGCCTAAACCTCCGGCAACCTTCGTTATTAACCTTATTTAACTATCAAAAATGCTGCCGACAGTACGGGATTGTTGGCCCGGTATTTTCATTTGAAATATCTCAAGTATCTTGCGCATCTTAAAACACAGGAATATCTATATGGAGTACAGTAAGCTAGTAGCCGTAAGCGGAATGCCCGGTTTGTTCGAATTGATCAATAGCAAAAACGATGGTGCCATTGTTCGTTCGCTCGAGGATAATACAACCAAATTCGCCTCATCACGCATTCACAATTTTTCCCATCTTGAGAGCATAGAGATCTATACTGTTGGCGACAATGTCAACCTGGTAGATATTTTTCATGCAATGGAAAATGCAAGTGGTGCTTTGCCAGATGGTAAAGACAATGCAGCTCTGAAAAAATATTTTGAAAAGGTATATCCCGATCTTGATTTTGAAAGAGTATATGCCAGCGATCTGAAAAAGATGGTGAAATGGTTTGATATTCTTAAAAAGAATAAGGTAGAGATCAAATTATCTGAACCGGTTGAAGAGGAAGAGACAGAAGAAGCTCCTGTAGCAGCAGAAAAACCAAAACCTGCTCCTAAAAAAGCAGCGCCGGCTGAAAAGGAAAAAGAAACCAAACCAGCTAAAAAAGCGGAAGTAAAAGAAGAAAAAGCAAAACCTGCTGCGAAAAAAGCTGCCGCTGAAAAAGAAGAGAAGCCGGTCAGGAAGAAAGCCGCTCCTAAAAAAGAAGAAAAGGCGGAGAAAAAAGAAGCGCCTAAGAAAAAGGCTGCTCCAAAGAAGAAATAATTATTTACTTTTTAAGAAAGCTGCAAACTTTTTCACCAGGAGGTTTGTAGCTTTTATATTTAAAGAAGTTTGTTATGACATACAGCGCAGATATAAAAAAATTACCGCGTCATTTTTTACCGGAGAATTTTGTGGTGAAAGACTGGAATTCACTGGAGCCTTTTTTCAGGGAGCTGGTGGAAAGAAAAATTGATTCCGTGGAAGTATTGGAGCAATGGATGAAAGATGCCAGCGAACTCGAAGCGGTGATCAGTGAAGATGCCTGCTGGCGCCAGATAAAAATGACCTGTGATACGGAGAACAAAGAACTGGAACAGGCATTTAATTTCTTTATGATGGAGATCCAGCCAAAGATCCAGCCCTGGTCGGATAAGATCAACCGCAAACTGGTAGAAAATCCTTTTACCGCTCAACTAGACCCTGCCAAATTTTTTACCTACCTGCGTAATGTAAAAAAGAATATCGATCTTTTTCGTGAAGAAAATATTCCTTTAAATGCCGAGTTGAGTGTGGAAGCACAGCATTTTGGAATGATCGCCGGTAAGATGACAGTAGAGGTAAACGGCCAGGAGTATACATTACAACAGGCAGCTAAATTTTTAGAGGATCCGGATCAAAAACTAAGAGAAGAAGTTTACCGGAAAATCAATGAAAGAAGATTGCAGGATAAAACAGCATTGAATGATCTTTTTTCCAAATTATTACAAAAACGTCACCAGGTAGCATTGAATGCCGGTTTTGAAAATTTCCGTGATTTCCGTTTTGCCGAACTCGGGCGTTTTGATTATACAAAAGAAAATTGTTACCAGTTTCATGAGGCGGTGAAATTGCATGTCATGCCATTGGTGAATCAATTATACGAGATCAAAAAGAAAAAGCTGGGATTAACAACATTACGTCCCTGGGATGTGGAAGCAGAGCCTGCAGGCGTTCAGCCCCTGCATCCTTTTAAAACCGGGCAGGAATTACTTGAAAAAACGATCCGTTGTTTTAATGAGTTGCGTCCTTTCTTTGGCGATTGCCTGTCCAAAATGAAAGCCATGGGTCATCTAGATCTCGAAAGCAGGAAAGGAAAAGCGCCCGGTGGTTATAATTGCCCGCTGGCGGAAAGCGGGGCACCCTTTATTTTCATGAATGCAGCGGGTCAGCTGGATGATGTAACAACAATGGTACATGAAGGCGGTCATGCCATTCATTCATTCCTTTCGCACGATCTGAGCCTGACCGGTTTTAAAGAATATCCAACCGAGATCGCTGAAGTAGCGAGCATGAGTATGGAATTATTCAGCATGGATCACTGGCATGTATTTTTTGAGAACAGGGAAGAGTTGATCCGCGCCAAAGAGCAGCAACTCGAACGTGTAATTACGATATTCCCCTGGATCGCGACTATCGATAAGTTTCAGCATTGGATCTACGAAAATCCAACACACACCGAAGAGGAAAGAGT
>CAMLGR010000118.1 GCA_946479615.1 uncultured Bacteroidota bacterium
CTTCCGTACATTGATCGTGATCATATTATTATGGATCCAGTAACGGACAGGCGCTGTATGATTGCAGATAGTACTTTGCGCGATCTCACTTTCATGATGCGGGAACATCAGGTCCATCCCACCACCATGAATATCGAATTGAGTGCCGAGGTATTTTGTAGCCATCGCCGAACATTCAATATGCCAGCCGGGAAACCCAACGCCCCAGGGACTTTGCCAGCGCATGATATGTTCCGGGGCCGCATTTTTCCATAAAGCAAAATCGGCCCGGTCTCTTTTTTCTTCCTGTCCATCGAGTTCGCGGGTAGTTTCCAGCAGGTCATCGATGACACGCCCGCTTAGTTTGCCATAATCGTGAGTGGCGGCATATTTTTTTACATCGAAATAAACAGAACCATTCACCTCATATGCATATCCTGCTTTAATGATCTCCTTGATCATACCGATCTGTTCCACGATATGCCCTGTAGCCGTAGGTTCAATGGAAGGAGGAATGGTATTGAACTGATCCATCGCCCAATGAAACAGGTTGGTGTACTTCTGAACCAACTCCATTGGTTCGAGCTTTTCCAGCACTGCTTTTTTGGAAATCTTATCTTCTGCTTCTCTTCCTTCTTCTTCAAAATGCCCGGCATCGGTAATATTTCTTACATAGCGAACCTTATATCCCAAATGAGTGAGGTAACGGAACACCACATCGAACGTGATATACGGACGCGCATGACCAAGATGACTTTCACCACTAACCGTAGGTCCGCACACATACATGCCCACATGCCCCGGTGTACCGGGAGTAAACACTTCTTTTTGCCTGCTGTATGAATTATGGACCTTTAGTTCGCTCATTTTATATTCTCCAAAAGGGAGTGTACAAAAATAGGATTTTGAAATTTTGGAATTGGGAAATTGCGAAATTTATTTACCTGTCAATTCCATGTCGGAAACCAGCATGTAATGATCGGAATATTGCTTTAATATCCGGTTGAATTGCCCGATCCTGAAATGATTGTCTGCAAAAATATAGTCGATGCGGAGAGTGGGAGACAACGCGGAAAACGTGCGGCCGATACCAAATCCTTTTACAAGAAAAGCATCCTGCATATGGCCTTTTACCGTGGCATACGTATACGAATTGGGAACATCATTCAGATCGCCGCAAAACAATAAGGGATAAGGAGAATCTTCGAGCACTTCTCCTATAATATCGGCCTGTATGCTCCGGTTGATGACCCCGCGTTTGAATTTGGAAACAATCGTACGTGATTTGGAGATCATACTATCATTACCGCCTTTGATATCATTGATCTTATCGTAATCCTGTTTACCAAATTGTAAAGATTGCAGATGGGTAGTATAAACCCTTACTACCTGGCCGTTGATTTTTATATCCGCATGTATCAATGCATCCGGTAATGTAGGCCGGGGATAGCGGATAATGCCACTGTCAACGATCGGGTAACGCGAAAAAATAATACTGCCGGTATAATGATTATAGCCATCATGATCGCGGGAGAAATAGAAATAAGGATAATCCAGGTTGCTGCGGATATAATCGATATTGGCATACCACTCGGGATTATTGGAATGGAAAAATTCCTGGAGACAAACGATATCTGCATTTTGCTCTTTGATCAAATCCATCATCTTCAACCGTGTCTGGCTGCCTTTATTATTATTCCGTTTCATTTCGATAAAACGCGCCACATTCCAGGAAACAACACGGATAGCGTTTTTTTCTTTTTGCGCATGAAAGCTCCAGGATACATGAAATGCATAAAAGACCAGTATGCTTTTAATGCCTATCGCCAGTGACAGAACAGAGATCAGTGCATATTTTTTACTGATGAAAAGCCATACGGTTAAAAACACCAGCATGATGATAAGCAGGAAAGGAAAAGCAAGACCCAGGAAAGAAATGAACCACCAGCCTTGTGGATTCATATAAGGAGCGAGACTGGCTAATAAAAAAAAGACGGCAACGATAATATTCAAAATGATAAAAAACCTCTTGGTAAAAACGCGGAGTTTGGTTGCCATTGTTGCAATTTACTAATTCCGGTGTGTTTTAAGCGGGTGGCCTGCGTAGCCGGCTGATCAAAAATCTTCTTTACTCGCTTTCTTCAACAGATCCTTTTCTTCCTGTGTTAAAGAGTGATAGCCGTGCTGGTTGATCTTGTCAAGTATTTCATCGACCCGTTTACCGGTCACATTGGGCGTTTTTTGATAGGGTTGCGAAGAGGATTTATAAAACAATTCTTTTTTGATCAGCTTTCCTTTTTTGGGTTTATCAGGATTGAAAAGATCATTGACCCAATCATAGGCATTATTCATCCATCCACCCCAATCTACTCCGCGGCGGAAAGAATAAATGAAAAGAAATCCTGTCAACCCACCGGCCAGGTGAGCGATATGGCCGCCGGGATTACTGACCGGGATAGTAATCAGGTCGATGATCAGGTAAAAAACGGTCAGCACCCAGATAGGAATACCGCCATTCAGCATCGGGAAGATGCGATAACCCGGCGATAGTGTGGTAACGGCTGTGGCAATCGCCATCACGCCGGCCGAAGCACCCAATGCTTCCGCATTCGGAAGATGGACCTGTAAAGCGGGTAAAAAATTAATCGCCAATATATATGCCAGCGCACCGCCCAATCCACCATAAATAAAAACCGGGAAGAGTTTACGATTGCCTGTCAGGTCGTGGAGGACATAACCAAAAAACCACAGCCAGATCATATTTCCGAAAATATGCAGGAAGCCAACATGTGTAAACATGTGCGTAATAAGGGTCCAGGGACGTTCACCCAGTTTATGTATATCGGCAGGAAGTGTGAACCACCGGAGAATGGCATTATTGAAATGCTGGTCCGCTTCGAGGCGGTTCTCCGTGGTCATGTGATAAAACGCATTGATAAATGCCAGGATGACAAACAATATAAGATTGAGGCTGATAAGGGTGATCAGCGCATTACTCCGCTGTCCCAGGGACAACCGTTGCTGGTATTCTCTTTCTTGATAACTCATGGCACAAATATCCTTCTGCAAAAATACTACAGATATGATTGTTAGTACAACGTTTTACGGTTGGTTTTGTTCCAGATAAATACAATAAGAAACCCGGTAATAGCGCCGCCGAGGTGGGCAAAGTGAGCAATATTATCTCCTGATGCATTCGCTACACCTGCAAAAAGGTCAATGAGCACATAAGCCAGCACCGCCCATTTTGCTTTGATCGGTATAGGAACAAACATGAGATATAGTTCCGTATTGGGAAAAAGATAAGCAAATCCAACCATTACACCCATAATAGCGCCCGAAGCTCCCAGTGCCGGTGACAGGCAGCCACGGAGTTTATTTATAACTTCTTCGTTATTCTGATGGAGAGCATATAATAGTTGATCACCGGGGTAAGCATGTAACAATTCACTGCAACGATAATACTGTACCGCAAGATGCAAAGCCGCCGCGCCCAAGCCACTGACTATATAAAATAATAAAAACCGCTTGGCTCCCCACACAGATTCCAGCACCCGGCCAAACATCCATAGTACCAGCATATTGAAAACAATATGAAAAATCATAGTAGGAGAATGGGCAAACATCGTTGTAATAAGCTGGTAGGGATTGAATGTCTGCATACTGTCAATCGCGCCAACCTGGAGCAGCATATCATGCATCTGTTTTGGCAGCACGGGCCACAACATCAATCTTTCTGTAAGATTAAACTGTGTCAGGAATAATTGTCCCAGGAATACCAGTGCATTAATAATGATCAGGTTCTTTACAACCGGGGGGAAGTTTTCAGGACGTACATAACGAATGTCGCTCATATTTCAAAAGTACTTTTAATCTGTTTAGCAACTGCCGGGCCTGCATCATTTAACAGTTCCGCCTGCAATCTGTTTAAAAACCGTTCCGGGATCGCCCCGGATCATATAACTCAATTCTCCAATTTCAGCTGTACCACATTTTCAATATGCAATGTATGCGGAAACATATCTACCGGCTGAATAGCCGTGACCCTGTATTTTTCATCCAGTAATGCCAGGTCGCGCGCCTGCGTAGCCGGGTTGCAACTCACATATACTACTACCGGTGCCGCAATATCCAATATCTTTTGGGTTAATTTTTCATGCATGCCCGCCCTGGGCGGATCGGTGATAATGACATCGGGACGGCCATGCGCCGCAAAAAAGTTATCATCACATATATCGATCACATCTCCTGCAAAAAATTCGGTTGATGACAAATTATTCAGGGCCGCATTTTCTTTGGCATCATCGATGGCCGCTTCAATCATTTCCACTCCAATGATCTTTTTCGCTTTTGCACTTACGAAAATACCAATGCTGCCTGTGCCGCAATAAAGATCATATACCGTTTCATTACCCGATAATTCCGCAAATTCTCTTGTTACCCGGTATAATTGTTCGCCCTGTCTCGTATTGGTCTGGAAAAATGATTTCGGTCCTACTTTAAAACGAAACCCTTCCAGTTGCTCGATCACGTATCCTTTGCCCGTATAAGTAACGGGCGACAGATCGTGCATGCTATCATTCTTCTTGGTATTGATCGTATACAGCAGCGTAGTAATCGAAGGAAATTGCGCCACTACATATTCGAGCAGCCTGTTTCTTTTTTCTTCATCGTCTTCACCAAATACGATATTCACCATCAGCTCACTTGTAGCACAAAGCCTGACCTGCATCGTGCGCATCAATCCCGTATGATTACGGATATCGTAAAAAGAATAGTTATGCTGAATGGCAAACGTCTTGATAGCCTTGCGTATTTCATTGGTAGGTTCGGCCTGCAGGTAACAAATATCGATGTCAACGATCTTGTCGAACATTCCTTTGGCATGAAACCCCACTACATCCTGTTGACTGCTGACCGAGAGATCATTCAGTTCTTCTTTTTTTAAAAACCGTTTATTGCCAAATGTATATTCCATTTTGTTGCGGTAAAACCGCGTATCCGCTGCACCCATGATAGGCCGCATTTCCGGCAACTCCACTTTCCCGATCCGTTGCAGATTATCCCTGACCTGTCGCTGTTTATACTCCAGTTGTTTCTCATATGGCAGCATTTGCCATTGGCAACCGCCGCAAACCCCGAAATGGGAGCAAAAAGGAATGACCCGCTCGGACGAATAACTATGAAACCGAAGAGGCCGGCCTTCTGCCCAGTCCTTCTTGTTCCTGCCCAGTTGCACATCCACCACATCGCCCGGCACCACCCCTTCGATAAAGATCACTTTCCCGTCTACTTTGGCCAGCGATTTCCCCTCTGCCGCATAGTCCTCTACCCGCACCTGTTGCAATACGATATTTTTCTTTTTTCTGTTCACGGCGCAAAGCTAGGAGTTTAAGGGGTTGAAAGTGGAACACAAGGTGTCACCTCGTGAGCGCTGGGCCAGGTTTTAGTGAGGTTTTGTTCGGACCTTGTTAGGGGATAAAGCGCTCGGAGCGCTTTATCCCCTAACAAGGTCCGAGCGAGGTGCGAACCAGCTGTGGACGAAACACCCTTTTTATCCTGTAATTCAATCCCGGCGGGGCAACCATTAACCCTTGTTTTACATCTTTTTACCGTTTAAAAAAGGTTTTTGAATAACTTTACCCGATCATGCACAGTATGAAGAAATGGCTGTTTTCCCCCCTTATTTTCGCGGCAACTCTCGCTTTTGGCCAGGCTGGTTATGAGATCAGGGTCACCCTCAAACCTTTTAAAAACGAATACATTTACCTGGGTTATTATTCCGGCAAACAATACCCCGTTGTCGATTCCGTAAAGCTGAATGATAAAAGCGAAGGCGTTTTCAAAGGCAATACCCCGCTGGGAGGAGGCATCTATCTCGTGGTATACCCTTCCCGGACCAAGTATTTTGAAATGCTGATCGATAAGCAACAGCATTTTTCAGTGGTCGCCGATACTTCGGATATCGTATTTGGAAAAAAATTTATGAACTCGCCCGATAATGTGCTGTTCGATAATTACCAGCGCTACATGAACACCAAAGGCCATTCCATCGATTCAGCCAATAAAGGTTTGCAAGCCGCTGTTACCGCCAAAGATTCTGCCCGCTGGAGCCAGCGCCTGCAAACGGTAAATAAAGAAATTTCGCAGCACCGCCATCAACTCATCACCCAAAACCCCGATAATATCTTAAGCGCTCTTCTTCACCTGATGGAAGAACCGCAGATCCCGCCCGCTGAAAAGCAACCCGGCGGCAAATACGATTCCACGTTTGCCTATCATTATTTTAAAAATCATTACTGGGATGGGATCAATTTCTGGGACGAAAGGATCTCCCGCACACCGGCTTCTTTGTTTGAAGACCGGCTGGATAAATATTTCAATACCCTCGTTTACCCTTCTGCCGATTCAGTGAACCGCGAGATCGACTGGATGCTGGGATATGCCAGCGTGAACAAGGAAATGACGCGGTTTTTACTGGTGAAATTCGCTACCCGTTACCTCAACATGAAATACATGTGGGAAGATGCAGTCTTCCTTCATTTGTTTGAAAAATATTTTGCCCAGAACCAGCAATACGATTGGCTGACAGAACAGGGACGGAAGATCATTACAGAAAGAGCCTATAGCCTGATGGCAAATATCCTGGGCAACCCGGCCGAAAATATTACCCTGCCCGATACCGCCGGCGCCATGAAAACCCTTTATGGCGATACTTCGCGGTTTACCGTGGTTTGTTTCTGGGATCCCACCTGCGGGCATTGCAAGGAATTATTGCCGGTACTGGATTCGATCTACCAGGCCAAATGGAAAGCCAATGGCGTAAAGATTTTCGCCGTTGCCAAAGAAACAGATGGCTCCAAAAAAGACTGGCTTGAGTTTATCCGCAAAGGACATATCAGCGAATGGACCCATGTGTATTATTCGAAAGAAGACGAGAAAAAGCGGATCGATTCGAATATCCCTGGCTATTCGCAGTTGTATGATGTACAAACCTTTCCTACAGTGTACCTGCTGGACAAGGACAAACGCATTGTAGCTAAAAAGTTGACCTGGCAGCAAACGGATGATATCATCGATTTGAAGATGAAGAACTGATCACATATCAAGAGCTTACAGGATATATTTCACAGATTACCAGCCCGGGGATTGGAGTGTATGGTAAAGCCTGAACGATGTAAAGGGGGAATCAGTGAAATCATTCCAAAAGTCTATGAAATCAGCATTCTGCATTTTATTTTTACAGCGCCTAATAAATAGCAATTCAGATCGTTATACTAAAACTGAAAATTCATACCATGAAAAAAAACTGGCTGACTGCTGTCGTTACCTGCATAGCTTTTTCAGCATCTTCCCAGACTTTATTTACTTATGGCAAGTACAAAGCCGATGCACCTGACTTTGTTCGCGCGTTTAATAAAAATAACCAGCAACCCGCCAGCGCCAAAACAACGGCCATGCGCGATTACCTGGGTCTTTATATCAATTCCCGCCTGAAGATCCGCGAAGCCTATGAACGCGGGTATGATACATTACCGCAGATCAAAAGTGAGGTCGATAACCTCCGCAGCCAGATCATCGAAAATTATATGAGCGATCCGAAAGCGATCGATCGTCTTTCCAAAGAAGCTTTTCAACGCGGTCAGAAAGATATTCATCTCGCACACATCTTTATTGCCGATAATGCTGATGACACTACCATCGCACGGAAAAAAGTAGCGGATATAATGGCAAAGCTGGCCAAAGGTGAAGATTTCTTATCGGTAGCACAACAGTTCTCTGACGATCCTTCTACCCGCGATAACAAAGGCGATCTCAATTATATCACGGTGTTCACGCTTCCCTATGAATTTGAGAATATCGCATATACTACAGCGCCGGGAAAATATTCAAAGCCTTATCATTCCAAAGCAGGTTATCATATTTTCAAAAACCTGGGTGAAAGAAAAGGGTTGGGGCAGATAAGAGTACAACAGATACTGCTCGCTTTTCCTCCCGGCATTACTGAACAGGAAAAGAAAAAAACAGCATTGCTGGCAGATTCATTGTACCAGCGTATCAAAGCCGGTGATGATTTTGGAAGACTGGCCTCTGAGTTCAGCAATGACATCGTAAGCTCTGCAGCCAATGGCAGCGTACCCACTATTTCTGTTGGTGAATACGAACCTGCTTTCGAAAATATGTTATGGTCATTGCCATCGGATGGCGCTGTCAGCAAACCATTTCTTTCTTCTCATGGATACCATATTGTAAAAAGGATCGAATTACGTCCTGTGGTAACCAACCCGGCAGATAAGCCGAATATGGAAGAGATCAAACAAAAAGTAATTACGGATGACCGCTGGAAAACCGCCAAGGATTTTATTTATGAGCAGGTAGGAAAAAAACCGGGATTAAACAGGTTCCCGTATAATGATGCCGTATTATGGGCATTGAGTGATAGCCTGCTGGAATATCGCCCTGCCGGTATCGGCCGGAGTATGAATATGCAGTCTCCCTTGTATCAGTTGGGCGATACAACGATCCGCGTATCCGATTGGGTGATATTTGCACAGATGAATCGCTTCAAACCCGATCGTTCAGCCGCACGTCCTTACAAAGAAGTGATGGATGATTTCAAAAAGCATGTGATGTATCAGTATTACCGCGATCATTTGGAAGAATATAATGATGAGTTCCGTACACAAATGAGCGAGTTCAGGGATGGCAATCTCTTCTTCGAGATCATGCAACAAGAGGTATGGAACAAAGCACAGGCCGATTCCACCGCGCTGATGGCTTTATATGAAAAAAATAAATCGCATTATAACTGGAAAGAAAGTGCGGAAGCCGTTATCTTTTTCTGCTCGGACGAAGCAACTGCCAAAGCATTGAACGAACAAATAAAAAAGAACCCGTCCGACTGGAAGAACGCCGCTGAATCATTGAATGAAAGGGTTGTGGCCGATTCGGGAAGATATGAATGGTCACAGGTACCGGGCCTGGATAATAAATCAGTTCCCAAAGCAGGCGCTATTACGGCTCCTGTATTAAACCCGACCGATAACACAGCCTCGTTTGCTTATATCATTAAAGTATATACACGACCTTCTCCCCGCAGTTTCAGCGAAGCAAAAGGTCTTGTCATGAATGATTACCAGGTAATACTCGAAGACGAATGGATAAAATCGCTGAAGAAGAAATATCCGGTGGTGGTGGATCAGCAGGTGTTTTCTAAAATATCGAAGTGAACTCAATTCTCAATTCATAATTCTTAATTAAGAATTATGAATTGAGAATTTATCAGAGCTGCTTTACCACATTCGCTACTACATGCGGCTTTCCCAATGTATAATAATGCAGGACGGGCACACCGTTTTTCTTAAGGTCTTTTGATTGATGTAATAACCATTCCTGTCCAACCTGCTCTACTTCCAGGTCGGTTTTACATTTTAATATCTCATTGGAAAGATCGGTGGGCAGATCGATATGAAATGTTTTAGGCAATACATTCAATTGCTTTTTGCTATAGATCGGTTTCAATCCCGGAATGATCGGAACATTGATACCGAAATCGCGGCAGGCTTTTACAAATGCATAATATTTTTCATTATCATAAAACATTTGTGTCACGATATAATCGGCGCCGCCATCTACTTTCGCTTTCAGATAGCGCAGATCGGTAGGCATATTCGGCGCTTCGAAATGTTTTTCCGGGTAACCTGCTACGCCCACGCAGAATTGAGTATTGTGTGAATTTTTCAGGTCTTCCTCCAGGTAAATACCGGCATTCAGGTTCATGACCTGTCTCAGCAGGTCACTCGCATATTTATGACCATCTGGTTCCGGTTCAAACGTGCTTTCATTCTTGGCGGCATCACCCCGTAATACCAGCACATTGTCGATACCCAGATAGTGCAGGTTGATCAGTGCATCTTCGGTTTCATTAACACTGAACCCACCACAGATAAGATGCGGCACCGTATCTACATTATACTTATTCATGATAGCGGCGCAGATACTTTCCGTACCGGGTCTTTTACGGATAATTACTTTTTCAAAACTGCCATCCGCCCGTTTTTTAAAGACGTGCTCGCTGCGGTGATAGGTAACATTGATAAACGAGGGCCTGAACTCCATTAATGGATCAAGATGTTTATATAATGCTTCAATTCCTTTGCCTTTCAACGGCGGTAATACCTCAAAAGAAACGAGGGTTCCCTTTGCCTGCCTGATGTGATCAATTACTTTCATTGCTTATTTCTGAATATTCGGCAAACTTAAATAAGAAATGCGTACAGAAGCACAGATGACACGGATTTACAGGATTTCACAAATTGATGCTTGCCGATGGTGCATACTGAAAGCTATAGCGGTATGTAAAATAATCTGTGAAATCCTGTAAATCCGTGTCATCCGTGTTCCTTGTTACGGTATTTTTGCCAAAACCTGTCGATTTGAGTATTACGATCACTACAAAGGACCTTGTAAAAAGATATGGCAGCCGTACCGTGGTCAACCATGTATCTTTTGATGTAAAGCAAGGTGAGATAGTCGGTCTGCTGGGGCCTAACGGTGCCGGCAAAACCACTTCTTTCTACCAGGTAGTAGGTTTGATCAGGCCCGATGAAGGACAGGTATTCCTCAACGATGAAGATATTACCCGCCTGCCGATGTATAAAAGGGCCAAAATGGGTATTGGCTATCTCCCTCAGGAAGCCTCCATCTTCCGTAAACTCACCGTAGAAGATAATATCATGGCCGTGCTGGAAATGACGAAGCTGACCCGGAAGGAGCAAAAGGCCAAGATGGAATCATTGCTCGATGAATTCCGCCTGCACCATGTACGTAAAAGCAATGGCGATGTGATCAGTGGTGGTGAACGAAGAAGAACAGAGATAGCGAGGGCGCTGGCTGTCGATCCCAAGTTTATCCTGCTCGATGAACCGTTTGCAGGTATCGATCCGATTGCCGTAGAAGATATACAGGCTATTGTAGCCCGTTTAAAATACAGGAATATCGGTATTCTTATTACCGATCACAACGTTACAGAAACACTTTCTATTTGCGACAGGGCCTACCTGCTCATCGAAGGAAAGATCTTCAAACATGGCAAGGCAGAAGAGCTTGCAGCTGACGAACAGGTCAGGAAATTATACCTCGGAAGAAACTTCGAACTCAAGCGCAAGGATTATCTCCACGAAGAAGCGATGAAAGCCCAGAATGAGGCGGATTCAAGGGAATAATTATGAATTGAGAATTATGAATACCCGATAACGATCGGACCATAGTTCATAATTCATAATCCTCAATTCATAATTTTAAATTACTTTGCCGCAATGGGTTTACTCAGTCCTGCCATATCATCATTAGCCCGTATGCGTCTCTGGCGCATCGAAGGATGGAAAAACAATCCATTGGATGCCCAGCGCGAAGTGCTGCAGGACCTGGTAACCTCGGCTCAATTCACCGAATTCGGCCGTAAGTATCATTTTCACGAGTTATTCAATGTACGTTCCTTCAAACAGGCGGTTCCGATTCATGAATACGATGACCTGAAACCGTATATCGAGCGTATCATGCAGGGTGAACAGAATATCTTATGGAACACGCCCGTGTACTGGTTTGCCAAAAGCAGCGGCACCACCAGCGATAAAAGCAAGTTTATCCCGATCAGCGAAGAGAGCCTGGAAGATTGTCATTTTAAGGCGGCGAAGGATGTGCTGACGATGTATTATCAATATAATCCTGATTCGGAACTGTTAACCGGCAAGGGGCTTGTGATCGGCGGCAGTCATAATATCAACCCCATGAACACCGAAGCACAGTATGGCGATCTAAGTGCCGTATTGCTTCAAAACACTCCTTTCTGGGGACACTGGCTTCGCACACCCGATCTCAGCATTGCATTGATGGATGAATGGGAAAGCAAGATCCAGAAACTGGCGGCGAGTACGATCAATGAAAATGTAACTTCCATCTCCGGTGTGCCGACCTGGACACTGGTACTCTTCAAACGGATACTCGAGATCACGGGCAAAAAAACGATGAAGGAGGTCTGGCCCTCCCTGGAACTATACATGCATGGAGGCGTTTCCTTTACTCCCTATAAAGAACAATTTAAAAAACTGATCGGCAAAGACATCAATTACCTGGAGATGTATAATGCCAGTGAAGGTTTTTTTGCAGCGCAGGAAAATCCCGGTGATGATGGTATGCTCCTATTTACCGATCACGGCATTTTCATGGAATTTATGCCGGTGAGTGAATATGGAAAAAAATATCCGCAGACCGTGAGTTTGCAGGATGTGGAGACAGGAAAGAATTATGCATTGATCATTAGTACCAATGGAGGATTGTGGCGATACCTGCTGGGTGATACGATTCAATTCACTTCGGTTAAACCCTTTCGCATACGTGTTTCGGGCCGGTTGAAACATTATATGAATGCCTTTGGTGAAGAAGTGATCGTGGATAATACAGATAAAGCGATTGCTATAGCATCCCGGCAAACAGGCGCGATTGTCAATGACTATACCGCGGCTCCTGTTTATTTTTCCGATCACTCCAATGGCGCGCATGAATGGCTGATCGAATTTGAAAACGAACCAGCCGACCTGGATAGTTTTGCACGGGAACTGGATACTGCACTAAAAAGCATCAATAGCGATTATGAAGCCAAACGTTATAAGGATATAGCTCTTCGTCTTCCGCTGGTGCATGCATTGAAAAAAGGCACTTTCAATCAATGGTTGAACAGTAAGGGTAAACTGGGCGGTCAGCATAAAGTGCCCCGTTTAAGTAATGAAAGAAAATACGTGGATGAAATTCTCCAGCTGAATACTACTACATTTGCCAACAGTTAAAAGAAAATAAGGATGAAACTACTGGAAAACAAAGTTGCTATTGTTACAGGCGCTGCCCGCGGTATCGGCGAAGCAATTGCGTTGAAATTTGCTGAACACGGAGCTCATGTGGCCTTTTCTTATGTCAGCGACAGCAGTGCGGAAAAAGCGGCTGCACTCGAATCAAAGATTAAAGCGTTGGGTGTAAAAGCAAAAGCATATAAAAGCAATGCAGGGGATTTTGCCCAATGCGAAACGTTTGTCAATGATGTACTGAAAGAATTTGGAAGTGTTGATGCCTGTATCAATAATGCAGGTATTTCAAAAGATAATTTATTACTGCGTCTTACGCCCGAACAATGGGATGATGTGATACGGATCAATCTGAACAGTGTTTTCTATATGACCAAACAGGTGATCCGCCCGATGATGAAAGCCAAATCAGGCGCTATCATCAATATGAGTTCCGTGATCGGTGAAATGGGTAATGCCGGGCAAAGCAGTTACGCCGCTTCCAAAGCAGGTATTATTGGTTTTACCAAAAGCGTAGCCAAAGAACTGGGCAGCCGTAATATCCGTTGCAATGCTATTGCACCGGGTTTTGTGGAGACCGATATGACAGCTTATCTCAAAGAAGGCGATGCAGGTGATAAATACAAGGCAGGCATACCACTTGGCCGTTTTGCATCCGCAGAAGATATTGCCAATACCTGTTTGTTCCTGGCATCCGATATGGGATCGTATATTACCGGCCAAACGATCAGCGTTTGCGGCGGATTGAATATCTGATAAGTCAACATTCAAAAATAAAAAGTAAAAAGGGTTCGCTATTGCAGTGAACCCTTTTATTTACGCCGTTGTTGTGGTGAATCCCTACGCTTTTACTTACCATTCCAATTTGATCTTTCTCTTTTTAATATATACGTGCCATAATATCATCGCAGCAATGGTGCGATAAGGTCGCCATGCTTCGGCAATAGCCAGCATTTCTTCTTTGGTAATCTGCGGAGATAATTGCTTTATTTCTTTTAAACTATTTACCAATGCAATATCTCCCAACGGGAAAAGATCGGTACGTTGTAAAGCATGCATCAGGTAAACATCTACTGTCCAGTCGCCGATCCCTTTTATCTTTTTCAATTCGATCCGGATCTCTTCTTCCGTGGCATGGGTTAATTTTTTCAGGTTGAGTTGCCTGCTTTGAATAGCGGTCGCCAGTTCCCTGGCATATATTATTTTCTGCCGGCTGAAGTAGCAGGCTCTTAATTCTGCATCGGATAAAGCCAGTACGTTTTTCGGTGTTATGTTTTTGATCTTTTCTTTTAATTTCTTAAACGCAGCATAGGCCGATGCCAGCGAAACCTGTTGTTCTAAAATGATAAGTATTAAAGTTGAGAACGTTGCTTTTCTTGTCCACATAGGAGGATAGCCATGCGTTTTTATAATTTGCCTCAGGTGTTTATCTTTTTTAGAAAGATGATCACAAAAGCTATGAAAATTATCAGCCGAAAAAACGATATGCATTTTTTATACTTCCTTATTCCTGGTCACAGCTATTTTTTAAACTTACGGATCGCTTCTCTTGTAAATTCACTTAAGACCAGCCGCCCGCTGATGGCTGCTCTTTCAACCAATAGCCGGTCCCAGTGTTCTGTTCCTTTCCAGAACATCTTTTTCATTTCCGCCATCGCTTCGGGACTTGAATGCACCAGGCTCTGGGATAATCTCCCGATAGATTCATCCATTCCTTCCGTAGTCGGATGTACTTCCGAGAACAAACCTTTTCTGCGCGCCCAATCCGAATTGCGCCACATTGCTGCATCGATAGCTAATTGTGAAAATGCAGAGATGCCCAATTTTCTTTCTACTGCCGGTCCTACCACAAATGGACCGATACCCACTGCCAGTTCACTTAATTTTATATCTGCGCCTTCCACGGCAATGGCATAATCCACGGCGGCTGCAATTCCTACACCACCACCCACACATTTTCCCTGTATACGGCCAATGATGAATTTGGGGCAGGTGCGCATCACATTGATCACATTTGCAAACCCGCTGAAAAACTGTAATCCCTGTTCTTCATTCTTTATAGCGATCAATTCATCAAAAGAAGCACCGGCACAAAAAGACCTGTCTCCGCCCGATTGAAGAATAATCACTCTAGTGTCCTCATCATTTCCTGCACCATGAATAGCACTTGCCAGTTCCTCCA